>JAXJLC010000025.1:0-4387 GCA_036297365.1 Collinsella sp. | reverse complement strand
TCAACATCATCGACACCGCCGAGTTCGCGATCCCCGGCCTTGACGACGAGTTCCGCGTCATCGTCTCCCCGTGGATCCTCTCCTCGCTGATCACCGATCGCCTTGCCGCTTACTACGAGACGGTCACCAAGCACAACCTCAACTACCGTCGCTACTATCACCAGTTCGACTACTAAGAGCAAATAACGTTTGTGTAATCGGGCCTCGCTCCTATATGGAACGGGGCCTCGCTTGGGTTGGAGAGTAATTATGAGCTATCCCCAGCTTGCCGTCATGAATATCAGCCATCGTTATTTTGACCTTGAGGAATTCTTTTCTTCGGCAGCGGCCTCGGGCTACACGTGTTGCGAGCTTTGGACCGGGGCGATGCATCTGTATGTCGATTGCCATGGATACGATTCGCTCGAGCAGGTGCAGGAGCTGTCACAGCGGTATGGGATTCGGATTGTGGGGCTTTGTCCCGAACAGAACAACCCCAAGCCGTGGAATATCGCGGCGCGCGGGAATGAGGCACGTGCCCGCACGCTCGCGTACTTTAAGAACGTTGTGGATATCGCGGCGGAACTTGGAGCCGAGCAGGTCATGGTCTCGAGCGGCTGGGCATTTTTGAACGAGCCGATCGAGGACGCGTGGGGTCGAAGTGCCTCGATGCTGCGTGCGATTGCCGAGCATGCGGGAGAGCGCGGCGTGCGACTGGTGCTCGAGGCCCTACAGCCGGTTGAGTCGATGATCGTGAACTCGGCGGCCGACACGAAGCGCATGATCGAGGCAGTTGATCATCCGGCACTTAAGGCGTGTCTGGATATAGGCGCTATGGCGGTGGCGGGGGATACCATCGACGATTATTTCGATCTGCTTGGCGATGATGTCGCCCACGTGCATTTTGTCGATGTTGCGGCAGATGGCACGACGCATCTTGCCTGGGGTGACGGCGACCGCGATATGCGCGCCGACCTGGATAGGCTGGTGGCGCGCGGCTATCGCGGAGTTGTTTCGGCCGAGACCTATGACTGGCGCTATTTTGCCGACCCCGCAGCTGCCGATGCGCAGGTAATGGCAGAGTATCGTCGTGCGATTGGCGCCTAGGTGGGGTTGGGTTGCGGCAATCTGCCCTATGTTTCCAAATGAATACGGTGTGAGCGGCTACGACGGATTTTCCCCGCAAACACTCTAGTATGCTAAAGTACCCAGAAGACCGGCGGAGCTATGCCGGTCTTCTGCTCTATATGAAACACAGCATGAGGAGGCTCACCAGATGACGGCCACACCGTGGGGATTCCGGGACATATTGCCCGAGGAGGCTCAGGCGCGCGAGGAGATCGCATGTACGGTGAAGGGCTGCTTTAGGGAGCATCATTACCTGCCGGTCGAGACGCCACTGCTCGAGGACAAGGGCTCACTCGAGGAGGGCGGCCGCATTGCGGACACGCCGTTTAAGCTCTTTGACGATGATGGTCGCCTGCTGGTGGTCCGTCCCGACAACACGCTGCCGATCGTTCGCCTGGTTTCGACTCGCATGCGCGCGGCCGATCTGCCGCTGCGCCTGCGCTATGAGGCGCCGGTGGTCCGCGAGTGTCAGCGCAATGCCGGCGGCTCGCGTCAGTTTACGCAACTGGGTTTTGAGCTTATCGGCGCGGGCGATACCGCGGGCGATGTCGAGATTGTCTCGCTCGTGGCCGAGGCCGTGCGCAAGTTGGCGCTGCCCGATGCGCGCATTATCGCAGGTAGCGTGCGTCCGTTTAAGGAGCTGCTTGCGGTGTGCGAGGATCGTGAGCTGGCTGCCGAGGCCCTGCGCTGCGTGCATGCCAATGACTTTGTGGGCCTCGATGCCCGCGTGGCGGTAAGCGTCGAGTCCGATGCCGTCAAGGCCGCCATTAGCGAGCTGCCGCGTCTGCACGGCGGTGCCGAGGTGCTCGACCGCGTGGACGCGCTGCTGGAGGCCGCCGGTATCGTCGCGCCGCTGACGCGCGAGCTGCGTGCCCTGGTCGAGGGCCTGGCACCCGAGGACGCCCAGGTGCTGTCGTTCGACTTCTCTATCATGAACTCTTTCGATTACTACACGGGCCTGGTCTTTAAGGCCTATGCCGGCGGCCTGCCCGATCCGGTGGGCTCGGGCGGTCGCTACGACTCTATCTTTACCGGCGCATTTGGCGACGGTATCGAGGTGCCGGCGGCGGGCTTCGCCTTTTCGCTCGAGCGCCTGGAGGCCGCGCGCACCTCGGCCGAGGACGCCGCTTCCGACGGCGATCACGCTGCGGGCCGTGGCGCCGAGGGCCCGCTGCGCATCGCCGTGCCCAAGGGCTCGCTTAAGGCCGACACGCTCGACGTGCTCGAGGCCGCGGGCTTGGACGTCTCTGAGCTGCGCGACCCCGGCCGTCACCTGATCGTGCGCGGCCGCGACACGCGTGCCGGCGAGGGCACGGTCGGCGATATCGAGTTTGTCATCGTGCGTCCCGGCGACGCGCCCGCCTTTGTGGGCTGCGGCGGTGCCGATTGCGGCATCTGCGGTTGGGACTCGCTTATCGAGGCCGACCTTAACCTGCTGCAGCTGGTCGATCTGGGCTACGGCCTGTGCACCTTTATCGAGGCGGAGCCCGCGTGGCGCGCCGGTCAGGCCGAGCGCAACTATGCCCGCCGCGGGTCGCTTCGCGTGGCCACCAAGTATCCGCGCATCGCGAGTGCCTGGTATGCCGAGCGCGGCGTGAACGCCGACATCGTTTCGCTGCATGGCAACATCGAGCTGGGCCCCATCGTCGGCATGACCGATCGCATCGTGGACATTACCGCCACGGGCGCCACGCTGCGCGACAACGACCTGGTCATCACCGGTCGCATCATGGACTGCACGGCCCGCTTCTTTGTCAACCCGGGTGCCGCGCGCCTGGATCCGCGCGTGCGCAATCTGGCCGATCGCTTGGCGGCGGCCGTGAAGGACAAGCATTTTGAGCCCGTTGCGGGCTCGGCACAATAGCGCGAGCACGCACGGGCGCCCCAACGTCTGGGCTGCGGGTCGACTGGCGCCGCCGCCCGGCCTCTCGTTTTTCGAACATAACCTCGACCGATAGGGGATACCGATATGAAGACCATCAAGCTTGCTCCCGGTGAGCGCCTCGTTACCAACCAGCTCAACCGCAAGGGCGTGCTGCCGCAAAACATCGTCGACGCCGCCCGCGAAATCGTGGCCAACGTGCGTGCCAACGGCGATGCTGCAGTGCGCGACTATTGCCAGCGCTTTGACGGCGTTGAGCTGCAGAGCTTCCGTCTGCCGCAAGAGCAGATCGATGCCGCGCTCGAAGGCCTCGATCCGGCCTTTGTCGCCGCGCTCGAGAAGGCTGCGCGCCAGATTCGCGAGTTCCACCAGCGCGAGGTCGAGCAGAGCTGGTTTACCACGCGCCCGGACGGCACGATGCTCGGCGTTAAGGTGACCCCGCTCGCGGCGGCCGGCATCTACGTGCCGGGCGGTCGCGCGCAGTATCCCTCCACGGTGCTCATGAATGCCATTCCCGCCAAGGTTGCCGGCGTCAAGCGCGTGGTCATGGTGACCCCGCCGCAGAAAGATGGCCTGATCAGCCCGTATACGCTCGCCGCGGCAAAGCTCGGCGGCGTGGACGAGATCTATATGGTGGGCGGCGCTCAGGCCGTGGCCGCACTTGCGTATGGTACCGAGACCATTCCGCGCGTCGACAAAATTACCGGACCGGGCAACGCTTTTGTCGCCGCGGCCAAGCAGATTGTCTCGGGCGATGTGGGTATCGATATGGTCGCCGGTCCCTCCGAGGTCTGCGTGCTGGCCGACGCCACGGCCAAGCCTATGGTGGTCGCGGCAGACCTGATGGCCCAGGCCGAGCACGATCCGCTGGCAGCCTGCTATCTGGTGACTTGCGACGAGCAGTTTGCGCGCGAGGTCGAGGCCGGCATCGATATTCTGGTAGCGCAGTCGCCGCGTGCCGAGATCACGCGTGCCTCGCTAGACAATGAAGGCACCATCGTGGTGGCCGCCGACATGGCTGCCGCCGTCGAGGCGGTGAACACCGTGGCGCCCGAGCACCTGGAGCTGCACTGCAAGGATGCGATGGGCCTGCTTGGCGGTATTCGCAACGCCGGCGCCATCTTTGTGGGCGCTTGGAGCTCCGAACCGCTTGGCGATTATGTTGCCGGCCCCAACCACACGCTGCCGACCGGCGGCACGGCCATGTTCTCCAATCCGCTTTCGGTCGAAGAGTTCGTTAAGCGCTCGAGTGTCATTTGCTATACGCCCGAGGGCCTGCTCTCCGACGCTCCCGCCACACAGCGTCTGGCCGAGGCCGAGGGCCTGTGGGCGCACGCGCTCTCTGCTGCCCTGCGTCGTCGCGTGCTGGAGCAGGGTGAGGATGCCGTGAGTGCCGAG
>JAXJLC010000024.1:0-4376 GCA_036297365.1 Collinsella sp. | reverse complement strand
TTGTGCGCCTGGATCTGACACAGGTCGAGGGCCTGGTTTCGATCAAGAGTCTGGGCAACGAGTGGTTCGAGTTTGATGAGGACGCGCTCACGCTTACGGGTGCCGACACGGGGACTCGCTATGAGCTGGGGCAGCGCGTGGTCATCGAGGTCTCGCGCGTCAACACCACGCGCGGGCACTTGGATTTCAGGCTTATTCATTAGCCGGAATTTGGTGATTGATAGAGAACGGGGCGGTCTTTTGGGACCGCCTTTTTTGTGGCGGTTCAATCATCTTGCCGCTCGCGCGCTTGCGTCTTCCGCCTGCTGTAGGGGAGATAAAACCTACCAAAATAAACCTATTCCTTCTTGGGAGGTTTACGAGAGAGCGGGGATGAGATGACAACGGTGTACGGGTATGCGCGGGTGAGCTCGCGTGATCAAAATCTGAATCGGCAGCTGGATGCGCTGGGCGCCTATGGCGTGGAACCGGCGAATATCTTTGCCGATCATGCGAGCGGCAAGGACTTCGATCGACCGCGGTATCGCGAGCTGCTGTGCGCGTTGGATTCCGGTGATGTGCCGGTGGTACTTTCCATTGATCGGCTGGGCCGTAACTACAGCGAGATCCTCGAGGAATGGCGGTGCATAACCAAAGAGCTCGGCGCCGCCATCGTGGTGCTGGACATGCCGTTGCTCGACACGCGCGCCAGAGACTGTGGTGGGTCGGACGTGACGAGTGCGTTGATTGCCGATATTGTTTTGCAGCTGCTGAGCTATGTGGCGCAGGTGGAGCGCGAAAACATTCACCGGCGCCAAGCCGAGGGCATTGCGGCGGCGCGAGCGCGCGGCGTGCGCTTTGGCCGGCCCCGCAAGCCCTGTCCTCCGCAATTCGAGCTGGTGCGCGATACCTACGAGGCGGGTGATATCACGCGGAGTCAGGCGGCAAAGCGGCTAGGCGTGTGCGTGGGGACGTTCGATCGCTGGATGCGCGAGATGGAGTAGGGGCGCCACGGTCCTTTGGCGCCCCGATTCGAACATTTTGGATTTCGCTACGGCGACAACTGCATTTGGGGGTACACTCGCTGCTGCTCAAAAAATGACGGAGGTTGGCCCTTGGCGCGTGTGAAGCGCATAGTCGGATGGATTTCGGTTGTCCTGCTGGTCGTGACGCTGGCAAGTATTTGGATACTGACGGAGCAAAACGTGGAACAGACGTCATCGCTCAGCGAGTCCACCGCGCGTGCGGTGGAAGGGCAAAGCGCCAGCGTGCGGCCCGAGACTGCGGGGGAGACCCAGGCGGGAGATGCTGCCGGGGACGCGGGCTCAAAGGCTACCGTCGCCCATCCCGACCCGCTTGCGTCCGTTCGTCTATGGATGGGTGCCAACATCCGTCGTGTCGCCCATACCGTAGAGTTCTTCTTTGTGGGACTGTTTGCTTCGTTGGCGGTGGTGTGCTTGGGCGAGTGCCTGCCGTGCGCGCGATTCCGGTACGTACTCGCCCTGCTCTTTTGCGCCGTCTGCTCTGTCGGTGACCAAGTGCACAAGATCTTTGTTCCTGGTCGTCATTTCGACATGATCGATCTGGGCTTCGATGCCGCGGGTTACGTTGTCGCCATGCTGTTGGTGCTGTTGGCCGCCGCGCTGGTTCAGCGCGCGACCTTTCCCATTGGCGCCCATGCGAAACGTCGTTAACAACCCTGTTACGAATAATGCGACCTCGATGAATCATTTTGCGTCGCGCGTATTTCCGAGCGGTCGGATTTGAGGGGCGAGCGGTAGAACGCTCGCCCTTTGTGCGCCACGATGCGGCACAATGTTCCGTAAAAGCTGTTTATATCCGGTACGAATCATTCGTTGGTCTTTAATTCTTTTCAACGGAGGTGTTTGAGATGACAAACGGATTGCTTTTAAGGCTTCGCGAGCGTGAGCTCAGCGCGAGTCCGGCGGAACGCAATGTCATCGCATACGTGAGTGCTCATCCGCATGAGGTGGTCGGGCTGTCCGTCCGCGGTCTTGCCGATGCCACGTTCTCCTCGCCCTCGAGCATTTTGCGTTTTTGCAAGCGCTTGGGTTTTGCGGGCTACAAGGAGTTCCAGCGCGAACTGATTGCCGAACTGGCGCTCTTGGGTGACAAGAAAGACGTTGCCCTCGAGGACATCTCCATGGACGACAGCGTCGAACGTATCGTGGGGAAGGTGATGAAAAGCAACGTGCGCACAATCGAGGCGACGGCGCGAACGCTCGATTACACCGTCTTGGAGCGATGCGCGGCCCATCTTAAACGGGCACGCGCGGTCAATCTGTTCGGTATCGGTGCCTCTCGTTTGGTCGCGCACGATCTAGCGCAAAAGCTCATGCGTGTTGACAAAGAGTGCCATCTGTACGACGACTGGCATGATCAGCTCCTGTGTGCCAAGAACATGCATGAGGGCGATATGGCAATCGCCTTTAGCTACTCGGGCTTAACGCAAGAAGTGCTGGACTGCACCGTCGAGGCTCAACGTCACAACTGTCCCGTTGTGGCCGTGACCAAGGTAGACGGATCGTCCAAGCTTGCCACCATGGCCGATGCCGTGCTCGGCGTTGCTGCAAGCGAGCCCTTGGTCCGCAGCGGTGCCATGGCCTCGCGTATGGCCCAGCTTATGGTTGTCGATGCCCTGTACGCTGCTTACGTTGCCAGCGACTACGAGCGGGCGACGCATGTCATTAAGCAAAACTACATCAAGAAACAGGAAAGATGAGGTGAATGAAATGCTCGATTTAACAAAATTCACGACTGAACAGCGTAATCAAAGGTCAATGGACCTCGATACGATGACATCGCTGCAAATCGTCACGACGATGAACGATGAGGATCTTCGTGCCGTCCAGTCGGTCACGAAAGTGTTGCCCCAGGTTGCCACAGCAATCGACTGGGCTGCTGAGGCACTCGAGCGCGGCGGGCGCGTCTTTTACATGGGTGCAGGCACCAGTGGTCGTCTGGGCGTGCTCGACGCTTCGGAGTGCCCGCCCACGTTTGGTGTGTCACCCGATCTGATTGTCGGGCTCATTGCCGGAGGCGAGACGGCGTTTATCAAGGCTGTCGAAGGTGCCGAAGACAGCGAGGAGCTTGGCGCGAGCGACCTGCGGGAGCGTGGACTTTCGGACAAGGATCTTGTCGTTGGCCTGGCAGCAAGCGGTCGTACTCCCTATGTGGTGGGCGGCCTTGTGTACGCCAAAGCAACTGGGTGCAAGACCATCGCAATTGCCTGTAACCAAGGGTCGAAGATCGGGGAGAGTGCAGATCTTGCCATTGAGCCCGTGCCCGGTCCCGAGGTGCTGACCGGCTCAACGAGGCTCAAGGCGGGAACGGTCCAAAAGCTCATTCTCAATATGATTTCGACCGGTGCCATGGTCAAGATTGGCAAGGTGTACCAAAACCTGATGGTCGATGTGCAGCAGACGAACGAGAAGTTGGTGGTGCGCGGCCAGAACATCGTGATGGAGGCGACCGGCTGCACGCGCGAGCGCGCTGTTCAGGCGCTTGCAGATGCCGGCGGCCACGTAAAGACCTCTATTGTCTCGGTGCTGCTGGACTGCGATGTCGAGCAGGCTGCGGTGGCTCTCGAGCGGGCGCGCGGCCATGTCCGTGCTGCGGTGAGTGGCCATGAGAAGAGCAATGCCGATGTCCAATAGGTGCACGGCGTGAGCTGATATGACATCCAGACGAGATACCCAATACAAGGAGGAGTTATGACGAACAAAGAGCTGGCTCAAAAGCTGCTGGACCTTTTGGGCGGTAAAGACAACGTGCTGGCAAACGCGGCGTGCATGACGCGCCTGCGCGTGACCGTCAAAGACACGGGCAACGTCGACACGGAGGGTATTAAGGCACTCGACGGCGTGATGGGCCTGGTCGAGGACGACACGATGCAGATTGTGCTGGGTCCGGGCAAGGTGAATAAGGTGCTCGAGGAGTTCTCCAAGCTCACCGGCCTTGCGAAAGGCGTTGCTGATGAGAGCGTGGTTGACGCTGCGGCCACAAACAAGGCCGCGCAGAAGGCCAAGTACGAGTCCAAGCCGGTTCAGGCCTTCCTCAAGAAGATTTCCAACGTCTTCGTCGCCCTGCTTCCCGGCATCATTGCGGCTGGCCTCATTAACGGTATCTGCAACGTCATCAATGTCTCGACGGCGGGTGCGCTTGCGGGCGAGTGGTGGTATCAGGGCATTCGTTCCATGGGTTGGGCCCTCTTCGCTTATCTGCCCATCTTGGTGGGCTATAACGCGGCACGCGAGTTTGGTGGCTCCGCTGCGCTGGGCGGTATCGCCGGCATGATGTGTATCGCCAACAGCGCCATGCCCCTGCTTGCGCCTGGCGCTGCTGATCCTGCCACTGCCATTCTGCTGCCGCTCACC
>JAXJLC010000023.1:0-1834 GCA_036297365.1 Collinsella sp. | reverse complement strand
TGACGCGATACAAAAGAAAGGTGTTTGCCCATGCAGGCACAGAAGGCGGAGGGAACCCGCGACCTTATCGGCGCCGAGATGCGCGCCTGGCAAAAGATGCAGCAGATCGCTGCCGGCGTATTCGAGCCGTTTGGCTTTAAGCCTATCGAGACGCCCGCGATCGAGCAGGTGGACGTCTTTGTCCACGGTATCGGCCAGTCGACCGACGTCGTGCGCAAGGAGATGTTCCGCGTCTTTAGCGGCGCCAACCTGGAGCGCGTCTTTACCGAGGGTACCGATACCAAGCTCAAGCCCAAGCAGCGCTTGGCGCTTCGCCCCGAGGGCACGGCCGGTGTGGTGCGCGCCGTCGTGGAGAACAACCTGGTGCCTCAGGGCTCCACGCCGTTTAAGGCCTACTATGCCGAGGCCATGTTCCGCGGCGAGCGCCCCCAGAAGGGCCGTCTGCGCCAGTTCCACCAGGTGGGCATCGAGTGGCTCGGCGCTCCCGATCCGGCGGCAGACGCCGAGTGCATCATCATGCTCATGGAGTTCTACAAGCGCCTGGGCTTCGATCTTTCCAAGCTTCGTCTGCTCATCAACTCGATGGGTGACGCCCAGTGCCGTCCGGCTTACCGCGAGCAGGTCAAGCAGTTCATCCTCGATCACGCAGACGAGATGTGCGACGAGTGCCGCGAGCGCGCCGAGCTCAACCCGCTGCGTGCCTTCGACTGCAAGAACGACCATTGCCGCGAGATCATGGCCGACGCGCCGCTGATGGGTGACAACCTGTGCGACGAGTGCCGCGAGCACTACGAGCAGGTCAAGCGCTATCTGGATGCCGCCGGTATCGAGTATGTCGAGGATCCCACCTTGGTGCGCGGCCTGGACTACTACACCCGTACTGTCTTTGAGGTCGAGGCCCCTGGCGCCGGCGTCGGCTCCATCGGCGGCGGTGGCCGCTACGATGGCCTGGTCGAGCTCGAGGGCGGCAAGCCCACGGCAGGCGTCGGCTTCGCTGTCGGTTTTGAGCGCGCCCTGCTGGCCCTGCAGGCCTTTGGCAGCGATTTGGGTGCCGATGAGGCCCCGTGCGTCTACGTCGCCAATGCCGGCAAGGAGCTGCGTCAGAACGTCTTTACCATTACGCAGCAGCTTCGCGCCGCAGGGATTGTGACCGAGGCCGACTATCAGGGCCGTTCGCTCAAGGCCCAGTTTAAGCAGGCCGATAAGGTAGGCGCCAAGCTCATCCTGGTCCTGGGCGGCGACGAGCTTGCCGCCGGCAAGGTCAAGGTGCGCGACATGGAGAGCCACGAAGAGGTCCTTGCCGATCAGGCCAACGTCGTCGAGGCGGTTCGCGAGCGCCTGTAGCGCATGATTTTTGAGCTGTGGACTCACTAAAAAGTTCAGCTCATTGCGGGCGATTGTTACGGGGGTGTTTCGCATTTATGCGGAATGCCCCCGTTTGCATATGCCGTCCACCGAGAAATACGACCATTTGGGGCAAAAAGCCTTGCAATGCAGAAAATACTTTTGTGTGGTAAAGCGCAATCAGCTTCGAAAGTTTTTGCCGAGTGCCTATAATAAATACCGCATGTTACGTGCATAGAAGGAGGAATGGGAGGAAACGTGGCTGAGAACCTAAGCAACCAGTCTGTACCCGAAGCCGCGGCGCGTGTCGCTGCCGTGGTCAACCGCCTCGTTAACCGAATCGGCTCGAATGCCGAGTCCAGGGAGCGTCTCGCCGAGATCGAGATCCCCGAGGAGCTGCGCGACAATCTGGCGTTGTTCCTGCGCCTGGAGCGTCGTGTGCTTAGCGAGTATGATCCTGAGATCGCGGACCTGTTCGACAAGATTCTGT
>JAXJLC010000022.1:0-3214 GCA_036297365.1 Collinsella sp. | reverse complement strand
GCCGAGGGCGACGGCCGCGGCGCTCGTGGGGTCGGCGAAGAGCTGAACGGCGGCGATGGAGGCAACCTTGCCCACGAGCAGGGTGCCCGCGGTGGCGGCAAAGGCGAAGGTGACGATGAGGACCCAGAAGCGCGGGGTCTTGACCATCTCGCCCGGGGTGAGGTCGCCGAAGGTGCCGGCATGTGCGCCACCCTTGGGGGCCTCGAAGCCCTCGGGCAGCCAGCCGGCCTCGGGGGCCTTCAGGAATAGGGCGGAGGCGGCGATCATCACAAAGAAGATGACGCCGAGCGCCTTAAGGGCGCCAAAGATGCCCAGGCTCGGGATGAGCAGCGAGGCGAGCACCGGGGACAGCACGGCGGGACCGGCGGTCGAAGCGGCCAGGGTGATGCCGGAGGCGAGACCCTTCTTGTCGATGAACCACTTTTGACCGGTGGTGAGCGCGGGGTTGTAGCCCAGGCCGTTGCCGATGGCGGCGACGAGCGAGAACCACAGGTAGAACTGCCACGGCTCGGTGACGGTGCCGGACATGAACCAGCCCATGCCGTAGCACACGGCGGCGGCGATAACGACGTTGCGCGGGCCGATCTTATCGGAGATGCGGCCGGCGAAGATGCCCGTCACGGCCATGATGGTCTGGAAGACGGGAAAAGCCCAGGTAAGGGCGCTCGACCACTCGGGGTAGACGGCGAGCAGATTCTTGCTCACGACGGAATACAGCGCGATGGAGCTGATAAAGAACATGGTGACGCACGCGGCGGAAAGCACGACGGCGCGACCCTTGTTGGAGTTGCTGGAAGCCATTTGACTCTTTCTAATCGATACGGGGGAGGAGCGGGCGTGTCCGCGGGGCCTCCCTGTCAGGTTGGTTTACTGGTCGGTCGGCTTGGCGACGCCGGACTCATCGGACCAGAGCTCGACACCCTTGTTCTTAAGGTAGTTGTCGGCATAGGCGCGACGGCCGCCGGGCTTGGCGGTGAGGTCGCCCATCATATTGGAGAAGCCGCCATCGACCTTGATGGCGTCGCCGGTGGTAAAGTCCGAGCGCTTGGACGCCAGGAACATGACGGCGTTGGCGATATCGCTGACCTCGCCGATGCGACGCGTGGCGATCAGACGGCTGCGGCTCTTTTCGACCTCGGGATCGGCGTAGAAGTTGGCTGACATCGGGGTCTTAACGAAGCAAGGCTCGACGCAGTTGGAGCGCACGCCGTAGGGGCCCCACTCGGCAGCCAGCATCTTGGACATCATGTTGACGCCCGCCTTGGTGGAGCTGTACACGCCCGAGAACGTCTCGGGGGAGTGGCTGGCGACGGTCGAGATGTGCACCAGGCGGCCCTGGCCGGCCTTGATCATCTCGCGACCAAAGCGCTGCGAGGTGATGAAGTAGCCGGTGAGGTTGACGTTGATGACCTCATTCCAGTCGGAGAGCGGCAGGTCCTCCATGGCGGCGAAGCGCAGGATACCGGCGGTGTTGACGAGGACGTCGACGCGACCGAAGTCGGCGATGGTGGCGTCGACGGCGGCCTGAACCTCGGCCTCGTCGGTGGCGTTCATCTTGTAACCCTCGGCGTGGATGCCAAACTCGGCAGCGAGGTCGGCGGCAGCAGCCTTGACCTTCTCCTCGTCCAGGTCGAGCAGGACGACGTTGGCGCCGTTGCGGGCGAACTCGCGGCAAATCTCGACGCCCATACCGCCGAGCGCGCCAGTCACGGCGCAGACATCGCCCTCGAGCTTAAGCCAATTGCTCATAGGAACTTCCCTTCTTGTCTTCTTGTGCCTCCCTGTGGGTCGCTCCCATTAACCGACCCACGTGGTTTTCGCTGGTTATCGTATGCTTTGCATTTGCGCAGGTGAATTGCATATTTGTTAGAATGGCGTTAACCGTAGGTTTATAGCTTGCAAGACGATGCGCCTTTAATTGAGTGTGTGACCTGCCAAAACAACCCCCTTCGGCAGTTCATTGCCATGCGTCTGGAAACAGGAGATTGACGTGTACGATCGACGACTCGAGGCCATATCGGCCGCCGCGGAGCTGGGAAGCTTCTCGCGCGCGGCGGCAAAATTGCGCGTGTCGACTCCGGCGCTCGTCAAGCAGGTGTCGGGCTTCGAGGCCGAGTTCGGCATCACACTGTTCGAACGCTCGCACTCGGGCGTCAAGGTGACGCCGGCCGGCGCACTGCTGGTGGACGACGCGCGCTCGATCATGCGGCAGTCCGAGGACGCGCTGCGCCGCGCCCGACGCGCGGCGGGCGAGGGCGGTGCCGTGCGTCTGGGTGTGTCGATGATGTGCCCGGGGCGCCAAACGCTGTCGATGTGGTCGGGCATTCACGATCTGGAACCGTCGCTGCGATTTGAGATCGTGCCGGTAAGCGACCTCTACGACGAGTGCGAGACCGTCATGCGCAGCTTGGGCCGCGAGGTCGATGTGGTGCAGTCGAGCTTTTCGACCCCACGCTGGGGCGACGCATGCCAAAGGCTCCGCATCGTCAACGTGCCGTTTTATATCGACGTGCCGCGCACGAGCCCGCTTGCGCGCAAGACGCGTATCACGGTTGCTGACCTGGAGGGCATGCGCCTGCGCGTGCTCCGTCACGGCAACGACGCTATGGACAGTCTGCGTATCGATCTTTTGGCAGACGGCGGCGTAGACGTGATCGACGTGGACAGCTTTGACTTTGCGCTCTTTAACGAAGCCGAGGAAAAGGGCGACGCGGTGCTCACCTGCGGCGCATGGTCGGGGGTACACCCGGCCTTTGTGGGCGTGCCGTTTCTATGCGGGCGAGAGGTGCCGGTCTTTCTGCACTACCCGCTCGAGCCCACCCTCCAAGTCCAAAAATTTGTCAACGCCATGGCACAACTTCTCAAATAGCTATCGTGTCGATGATTCTTTAATTCCCGTCCTAGAAAAATCATCTGGTAGAGTTGACCTCACGTGAATTCCAGCACGTTGCGTACTACCTGTGCTTTTGTCATTTGGGGAGTGAACTTGTGAATACTTCTGTCGCCAAGAAAGCCAGCCGGGCGGTGCGCCTGCTCATGATGGTGCTCACGGCAGTTCACATCTTCTTCTTCATCAATGTTATGCTGCTCGTCTCCGATATCCAGGGCACGGCGCGCGTGGTCAATTACGCCGGTCTGGTGCGCGGTACCACGCAGCGAATCGTTAAGCTCGAGGATGCGGGCCAGCCTCAAGATGACCTGCTCAAAGCCGTGG
>JAXJLC010000021.1:0-1777 GCA_036297365.1 Collinsella sp. | reverse complement strand
GCGGCAAAGCACGGAGCGCACAGCAGGTTGAACGCGCCGAAGGCAACGCAGGCGCCCATGGTGGGGAACATGCCGGCAAACGCGGTCCACAGGCTCGGGTCGGTCTCGCCCGCGTCGGCGACGGACAGCAGCGAGCCGGCGGTGGCGACAACGTTCTCCTTGGCGACGAGGCCAGAGACAGTCAGCGCGGTTGCCTGCCAGGTGCTAAAGCCGAGCGGGGCGAAGATCCAAGCGACCAGGTTGCCCAGCATGGCGAGCACGGAGTAGTCCATGAACTCCTCGGGGATGCCGTCCATCGCAGGCAGGAAGCCAAAGGAGCCGTTGTAGCTACCAAAGTTGGAGAGGAACCACACCACGACGGTAGAGGCGAAGATGACCGTGCCGGCCTTCTTGATAAAGGCCCAGCAGCGCTCCCACACGTGCAGCGCCCAAGAGCGGATCGCCGGGAAGTGGTAGGCAGGAAGCTCCATAACGAACGGCGTCGGACGACCGGCGAAGAGCTTGGTCTTCTTGAGCATGAGGCCCGAAGCAATGACGGCAAAGACGCCCAGGAAGTAGAAGAGCGGGCTGATCCACGCGGCGGTGGTGGAAGAATCGCCGATGATGGAACCCATGAGCAGGGCAATGATCGGCAGCTTAGCGCCACAGGGAATGAACGTGGTGGTCATGACCGTCATGCGGCGGTCCTTCTCGTTCTCGATGGTCTTGGTGGCCATGACGCCGGGGACGCCGCAGCCCGAGGACACGAGCATGGGGATAAAGGACTTACCGGACAGGCCAAAGCGGCGGAACACGCGGTCCATGATGAAGGCGACGCGGGCCATATAGCCGCAGTCCTCCAGGAAGGACAGCATGACGAACAGCAGGAACATCTGCGGGACGAAGCCGAAGATAGCGCCCAGGCCTCCGACGATACCGTCGCAGACCAGCGAATCGACCAGGCCACCGTCCTCGGTGCCGCCCGCCACAAGCGCGTCGTGGACCATGGTGGTAATACCGGGAACATAGGGGCCGTACTGCGCCGGGTCGACCGAGTCGGCATCATCGCCCGCAGCCTCGACAGCCGCGTCGTAGGCGTCGCGGCCCTGGCCGAGCACATACCAACCGTCGGTGCCAAAGAGCTGGTCGTTGGTGAAGTCGGTCACCGTGCCGCCCAGAGTGGAGACGGCGATGTAGTACACGCAGAACATGATGACCACAAAGATCGGCAGGCCCAGGATACGGTTGGTAACCACGCGGTCGATCTTCTCGGAGGTGCTCATCTTGGCCGGAGCCTTGGTGAGGCACTCGTCGATGATGTGGGCGATCACGCCGTAGCGCTCACCGGTGATGATGGACTCGGCATCGTCATCGCAGTCCTGCTCGCACTGAGCGACCAGCTGCTCCACGCGAGCGGCCTTCTCCTTGGTGAGGTTGATGAGCTTGCAGGCGTCCGCATCGCGCTCGAACAGCTTGACGGCATAGTAGCGGCGCTTGTTGGCGGGGACGCTTGCCGGCAGGTTGTTCTCGATGTGGTCCAGAACGTCCTCGATGGAGGAGTCGAACTTGTGCTCCGGCACCTGGTCCTTGGAAGCAGCGGACTTCTTAACCTGCTCGAACAGCTCCGTGATGCCCTTGTTCTTAAGAGCGGAGATCATCATGACCGGGCAGCCGAGCTTCTTGGAGAGCTTGTCCGTGTCGATCTTGTCGCCGTTCTTCTCGACCAAGTCGGCCATGTTGAGGGCGACGACCACGGGCAGGCCGGTCTCGATGACCTGAAGCGCCAGGTACAGGTTGC
>JAXJLC010000020.1:0-5586 GCA_036297365.1 Collinsella sp. | reverse complement strand
GGCCTGAGCGATGTCCTCGGCGCCGATGGTACGGATACCCTGCTGGTATACGTCGTCGGTGGTCACGCGGGTGCCAAAGCCGATGGAGGCGAGGATTGCCGTCTTGCTGGCGGCGTCGAAGCCGTCGACGTCGGCGGACGGGTCGGCCTCGGCATAGCCCTTGGCCTGCGCGTCGGCAAGGACGTCGGCGTAATCGGCGCCCTCGGCGTCCATGCGCGACAGGATATAGTTGGTGGTACCGTTGAGAATGCCGGCGATGGTCAGGATCTTGTTGCCCACCAGGTCGTGCTCGAGCGTGCTCACAATGGGGATGCCGCCGCCGCAGCTGGCCTCGCACTTAATCTGCACGCCGCACTCACGCGCCTTCTCGGCGAGCGTCTCGACATGGCGGCCCAGCAGGGCCTTGTTGGCAGAGACGACGTGCTTGCCGTTCTCGAAAGCGGTGGTGAAGATCTCGGTCGCGGGGTGCTCGCCGCCGATGAGCTCGACGACGATATCGACGGCGGGGTCGGTGACGACATCGTGCCAGTCGCTCGTAAAGGCCTCGCGCTCAATGCCTGCCGCCTCGGCCTGCTCCCAGGCAAGCGCGCAGGCGCGGGTCAGCTTAAGGTCGATGCCGTAGGCTGCCAGGTACTCATCGTGGTGGCTCTTGATCAGACGGGCCACGCCGCCGCCGACGGTTCCCAGACCGATCAGACCGACGTTCACGGTGCGCAGGGGTTCGCTCATAGATAGCTCCTTCGTGCATCTTATGGATGGATTAACCGCTTAAAGGTTGAGTGCATTCTAGCGTGAACCGAGGGCGCGTGCTCGCCAGGCAACAGGAGTCGCACAAAACGGCACCCCCGAAACGCTGCGGAAACATTGGAAACATGCTCGCTACAAACGAACTTCCGTAACAAACTGTCAACGTTTGCACCATAAGGTTTGCCCTGTGCGACTGGGGCATGCAGGCGCTCGTCGGCGTGGAATGACGAGGGCCAGGTCGAAAAGCCCGCTACGGCCTATGTGATTCAGGATGGCAAGTACATCGCCGCCTAAGTGCATGTAACGACACCGGTGGGGCCGTTTTATTCAGGGCAAGGACGCCTGTAACAGAACGGAAACATTACTTTCACACAATAAAGTGGCTAAACTGCATAAATCGACAGGAATACGCAGAATTATGGATAAATGGGCAAAACAAAAGAAAAGTTGAAATAATCGCCACTTTTCTCAACTAAAGCGTCTACTATTTTGCGAACGCCGAGCACGGCGAAGGATGGCCTGTCGGGTAACCGAAACCCGACGAGATTTGAGAGGAGAGCCGCATGTCGAGCCTCACCGGTAAGTCATTGAACCCTGTTATGAATCGCAGGAGCGTTATCGCGAGCGCAGCAGGTCTGGGGGCGATGTCCATTCTAGCTGGCTGCTCCTCCAACGGCGGCGACAGCGGTTCCGCTTCGAGCGACGCTTCGTTTAAGATCGGCACCATCGGCCCGCTGACCGGCGCCAACGCGTCCTACGGCAAGTCCGTTACCCAGGGTGTCGAGCTCGGCTGCAAGGATTTCTCGACCAAGGAGCTGCCGCTTGCCAGCAAGGCCGAGGATGACCAGGCCGATGGCGAGAAGGCCGTCAACGCCTTCAACACCCTGCTCGACTGGGGCATGCAGGCCCTCGTCGGCCCGACCACCACGGGTGCGTCGGTTGCCGTTGCCGCAGAGTGTGGTAACGACCCCAAGACGTTCATGATCACCCCGTCCGCGTCCTCCGAGGACGTCACCGACGGCAAGGATTGCGTCTTCCAGGTTTGCTTCACCGACCCCAACCAGGGTGTCAACGCTGCCAAGTTCCTGGCCCAGAAGTATCCGAACGAGAAATTCGTGCTGTTTTATAACTCCGGCGACGCCTATTCTTCGGGCATCGCGGATTCCTTTAAGGCTCAGGCAGCTGAGTCCAAGCTCGAGATCGTCGACGAGGAGACCTTTAAGGACGACTCCGCCACGAGCTTTACCAACCAGCTGACCAAGGCCAAGCAGGCCGGTGCCACCATGATCTTTGCGCCGATCTACTACACGCCGGCGTCCGTCCTGCTCAAGAACGCCAAGGACATGGGCTACGACGTCAAGATGATGGGCTGCGACGGCATGGACGGTATCCTGGGCGTTGAGGGCTTCGATACCTCTCTTGCCGAGGGTCTGCTGCTCATGACCCCGTTCTCCGCCGACGACGAGAAGAACGCCGACTTCGTAAACGCTTACAAGGATAAGTACGGCGATACCCCCGACCAGTTTGCCGCCGACGCCTACGACGGCGTGCACGCGGTGGCCGAGGCCGTCAAGGAGGCCGGTCTTGGTGTCGACGCCGACCCGACCGAGGCCGCCGAGAAGCTGTCGAAGGCTATGCTCAAGATTACCGTTGACGGTCTGACCGGCAAGCTCACCTGGAACGATAAGGGCCAGGTCCAGAAGGAGCCCACGGCGTACGTCATCACCGACGGCAAGTACGTACAGGCCTAATTGGCCGCCTTACATAGAGCGGTTTTGATCCCAAGCAGGGGAGGTTTTGGCCTTCCCTGCTTGCTTGGTATCTAGGGACAGTGTAACGTCCCTGTTTCATACATTATCTGGAAACCTATTCGAAAGGGGGATGTGGAACATGACGGTCTTTATCCAATACCTGGTCAACGGCCTGTCCATGGGCAGCGTCTACGCCATCATCGCGTTGGGCTACACCATGGTCTACGGTATCGCCAAGATGCTCAACTTCGCTCACGGCGATGTCATCATGGTCGGTGCCTATGTCTCGTTCTGCGCCACGTCGTATCTCGGCCTCCCGGGCTGGGCATCTGTAGTTCTCTCTTGTGTGGTCTGTACCGTTCTCGGTGTTCTCATTGAGGGTCTGGCCTATAAGCCGCTGCGTCAAGCAGGCCCGCTGGCCGTTCTGATCACGGCTATCGGCGTGTCTTACTTCCTGCAGAACGCCGCGCAGCTTCTATGGGGCGCCACGCCCAAGAACTTCACTTCGCTCGTCACCTTCCAGGTGCCGGAGTTCTTGGCCAAGTTCAACGTAAGCGCCGTCTCGCTCGTCACCATCGTCGCCTGCCTGGTTATCATGGCCGGCCTGATGTTCTTTACAGGTAAGACCAAGATGGGCAAAGCCATGCGCGCCGTGTCCGAGGACAAGGCCGCCGCTCAGCTCATGGGCATCAACGTCAACCGCACCATCTCGATGACGTTCGCCATCGGCTCTGCCCTTGCCGCCATCGCCGGCGTGCTGCTGTGCTCCTACTCGCCGGTGCTGCAGCCCACGACGGGCGCCATGCCTGGCATCAAGGCCTTCGACGCCGCCGTCTTCGGTGGCATCGGCTCCATCCCCGGCGCCTTTGTCGGTGGCATTCTCATCGGCATCATCGAGGCGATGGCGCAGGCCTACATTTCCACGAGCCTTGCCAACTCCATCGTCTTTGGTGTTTTGATCATCGTCCTGCTCGTCAAGCCTGCCGGCCTCTTGGGCAAGTACGTCCCCGAGAAGGTGTAGGTGAGCGTTATGAAGTTTCTTAAAGATAAGCAGACGCGTCACGACTTTGTCACGTACGCCATGTGTATCGTGGCCTTCGCCATCGTGTTCTTTATGCAGTCCAACCATATGATCCCGCGCATGATCGCCGGTCAGCTGGTTCCCATCACGGCCCACATCGTCATGGCCATTTCCCTCAACCTTGTCGTCGGCATCGCGGGCGACCTGTCGCTGGGCCATGCGGGCTTTATGAGTGTCGGTGCCTACACGGGCATCGTCACCGCGGTCGCCCTCGAGAGCGCCGTTCCCTCCGATCCGGTGCGCCTTATCATCAGCATCGTGGTCGGCGCTATCGCTGCCGCCATCCTGGGCTTCTTGATCGGTATCCCGGTCCTGCGCCTGAGCGGCGACTATCTGGCCATCGTGACCCTGGCTTTTGGCGAGATCATCAAAGAGATCGTCACCTGCCTTATTGTGGGCGTCGACTCCCGCGGCCTGCACGTGATCTTTAACATCACGGGCAACTCTACGATCGACGACCTGCATCTGCTCGAGGACGGCACCGCCATCATCAAGGGCGCGCAGGGCGCATCGGGCGTGTCGACCTATTCGACCTTCCTCGCCGGTGCCATCCTGGTCATGGTCGCACTCGTGATCGTGCTCAACCTGGTTCGCAGCCGTACCGGCCGTGCCATCATGGCCGTGCGCGATAACAAGATTGCTGCCGAGTCCGTAGGCATCTCCGTCACCGAGTACCGCATGATCGCCTTCGTGGTTTCCGCTGCCCTCGCCGGTGCTGCCGGAGCTCTCTTCGGCGGTAACTTCTCGCAGCTCTCCGCCACCAAGTTCGACTTCAATACGTCCATCCTCATCCTGGTGTTCGTGGTCCTGGGCGGCCTGGGCAATATGCGCGGCTCCGTTATCGCCGCGGCGCTGCTCACGGTGCTCCCCGAGCTGCTCCGTCAGTTCTCGGACTACCGCATGCTCATCTACGCCATCGTGTTGATTCTGGTCATGATCTTTACCAACAACCCGCAGCTCAAGGCGTTCTTCGGTCGCGTCAAGGACCGCTTTGCTTCCAAGAAGGAGGTGGCAGCCGATGCCCAGTAAGTTTGAGTTCAAGAAGGGCAAGATGGTCCCGTATCCTTCTGGAGCCATCGTTCCCGACCGCGACCTGGGCGAGCGCCCTGCACTCGAGTGCATCCACCTGGGCATTGAGTTCGGTGGCCTTAAGGCAGTCGACGACTTTAGCCTGACTATCGGCAAGACCGAGATCGCCGGTCTGATCGGCCCCAACGGTGCCGGTAAGACCACGGTCTTCAACTTGCTCACCAAGGTGTATCAGCCCACGCACGGCACCATCCTGCTCGACGGCGAGGATACCTCGGGCAAGTCGGTCTATCAGGTCAACCGCATGGGTATTGCCCGTACCTTCCAGAACATTCGCCTGTTCAACACCATGACGGTGGAGGATAACGTTAAGGTCGGCCTGCACAACCAGGAGCGCTACTCCGGCTTTGAGGGCGTGCTGCGCCTGCCGACGTATTGGAAGCACGAGAAGGCCGCGCACGAGCGCGCCATGGAGCTGCTGTCCATCTTTGATATGAAGCATCTGGCAAACGAGCAGGCTGGCTCGCTGCCTTACGGCGCCCAGCGTCGTCTGGAGATCGTCCGCGCGCTTGCCACCAACCCCAAACTGCTGCTGCTCGACGAGCCTGCCGCCGGCATGAACCCGTCCGAGACCGCGGAACTCATGGAGAACATCGTCAAGATTCGCGACACCTTCGGCATTGCCATCATGCTTATCGAGCACGACATGTCGCTCGTCATGAATATTTGCGAGGGTATCTGCGTGCTCAACTTTGGCAAGGTCATCGCCAAGGGCACGGCCGAAGAAATCCAGAACAACGACGCCGTTATCGAGGCATATCTGGGCAAGCAGGATAAGGGGGAGAACTAAATGGCAGAGCCGATGCTTTCCGTCTACAACATCAACGTCTGGTACGGCGCCATCCACGCCATCAAGGACATCTCCTTTAACGTCAACGAGGGTGAGATCGTGGCCTTGATCGGTGCCAACGGCGCCGG
>JAXJLC010000019.1:0-11540 GCA_036297365.1 Collinsella sp. | reverse complement strand
TTGCTGTCCAGCCTAATGCAGACGGCGGTTGGAGCGTTATCGACGGCGCCCAGATCGAGGGCGACACGGTCAAGGTCGACGGCAAGGTCGTCGAGGGCGCCCGCGTGGTCACCGAGCAGTTTTTGCCCCAGGGTCCTGCGGCCAGCCAGGTTGCCATCAAACAATCCGGCACCAACGGCGGCGGCTTCTTTGGCGCGAACTCTGCGCATCCGTATGAGAACCCCAATGCCTTCACCAACATCATCGAGATGACCAGCTTGCTGCTGATTCCGGTCGCCTGCTGCTTCACCTTCGGCATCGGTGTCAAGAATGCCAGGCAGGGCAAGGCCATCTTCGCGGCGATGTTTATCCTGCTCGTGGTCTTTACCGGCATCATCGCCGTTAACGAGCATATGGGTACGCCGCAGCTGGCAGATGGCGGCGCGGTCAACATCGAGATGACCGATGGCCAGGCGGGCGGCAACATGGAGGGCAAGGAGAGCCGCTTTGGCATCGCCTCCTCTTCTACCTGGTCCGCTTTCACGACGGCTGCTTCCAACGGCTCGGTCAACTCCATGCACGACTCCTACACCCCGCTCGGCGGGTTTGTCCAGATGCTCCAGATAGCGCTGGGCGAGGTGGTGTTCGGCGGCGTGGGCTGCGGCCTGTACGGCATGATCGGCTTCGCCATCCTCACGGTATTTATCGCCGGCCTTATGGTCGGCCGCACGCCCGAGTTCCTGGGCAAGAAGATCGAGCCGACCGAGATGCGCTGGGCGGTGGTTCTGTGTCTCGCCACCCCGTTCGCCATTCTGGTGAGCTCCACTATCGCCTGCATGGTGCCCGGTCTTGTCGACCAACTCAACAACGGCGGGGCGCATGGCTTCTCCGAGGTCCTGTACACCCTTACTTCGGCTGGCGGCAACAACGGCTCCTCATTCGCCGGCATGAACTGCAACATCCCGTGGATCAACGTGCTGCTGGGTATCGAGATGCTGTTCGCGCGGTTCCTGCCGATTGCGGGCACGCTCGCCATCGCGGGCTCGCTGGCCGGGAAGGGCAAGGTCGCCGAGGGCGCCGGCACGCTTTCCACCACCAATGCCATGTTCGTGTTCCTGCTGGTATTCGTCGTTCTGTTGATTGGCGCCCTGAGCTTCTTCCCGGCGTTGGCGCTTGGTCCCGTTGCCGAATTCTTCCAGATGGTTGCGTAAAGGAGTCGCAGATTTATGGCTATGCAAAAAGACATGATGAGCCGTGCGGTGCGCGATTCATTTGCCAAGCTTGACCCCCGTGTCCAGGTCCAAAACCCGGTCATGTTCCTGGTGTGGCTGTCGGCCGCCATGACCTCCATTCTGGCTATCGCCTCAATTATTGGGGTACAGGACGCCGACGTCCCCACGTACTATGTGATCGCCATTGCCGTCATTCTCTGGCTGACCGACCTCTTTTCAAATTTTGCCGAGGCGCTTGCCGAGGGCCGCGGTAAGGCGCAGGCAGATTCCCTGCGCGCGGCGAAAAAGGACGTCGAGGCCCATCGCATCGAGTCCGTCGAGGATAAGGACCGCTTCACGGTCGTTCCCGGTACCGAGCTCTCACGCGGGGATCTGGTGGTCGTGCGCGCCGGCGAGCAGATTCCGGGAGACGGCGATGTCATCGAGGGTGCCGCCTCGGTTGATGAGTCGGCCATCACCGGCGAGTCTGCGCCCGTGGTTCGTGAGGCTGGCGGCGACCGTTCTGCCGTCACTGGCGGCACTACCGTGCTTTCCGATTGGATTGTGGTGAAAATTACCAGCGAGCCTGGCCAGAGCTTCCTGGATAAGATGATCGCCATGGTCGAGGGCGCCGCCCGCAAGAAGACCCCCAACGAGGTCGCGCTCGAGATCTTTCTGGTTGCTCTGTCCGTCATCTTCATCCTCGTGACGATCGCACTGTATTGCTACTCGAGTTTCTCTGCAGGGCTCAACGGTATGGCGAATCCCACCGCTGTGACCACGCTCGTTGCCTTGCTCGTCTGTCTGGCGCCCACCACCATTGGTGCGCTGCTGTCCGCCATTGGCATCGCCGGCATGAGCCGACTGAACGAGGCCAACGTGCTGGCCATGTCCGGCCGCGCCATCGAGGCCGCCGGCGACGTCGACATCCTCATGCTCGATAAGACCGGTACCATCACCTTGGGCAACCGCCAGGCCGCTGAGTTCATTCCGGTCGACGGTGTCGATCCGGCAGAACTCGCCGATGCCGCGCAGCTGTCCTCTCTGGCGGATGAGACCCCCGAGGGCCGCTCCATCGTCGTGCTCGCCAAGGAGCAGTTTGGGCTGCGCGGCCGCACACTCGAGGATAAGGGCATGGAGTTCATCCCCTTCACCGCGGCGACCCGCATGTCCGGTGTGAACTACGCCGACAGCGAGATTCGCAAGGGTGCGGCCGATTCCGTTCGCGCTTATGTGGAGGCTGCCGGAGGAGTGTTTTCGAAGGAGTGCGACGAGGCCGTCGAACGCATTGCGAAGGTGGGCGGCACCCCGTTGGTCGTGGCAAAGGACCGACGTGTGCTGGGCGTCGTCTACCTTAGGGACATCATCAAGTCCGGCGTGAAGGAGAAGTTCGCCGACCTGCGCCGCATGGGTATCAAGACCATCATGGTGACGGGTGATAATCCGCTGACGGCCGCCGCCATCGCAGCCGAGGCGGGCGTGGACGACTTCCTGGCCGAGGCCACCCCCGAGGGCAAGCTCGAGAAGATCCGCGCGTTCCAGCATGAGGGCCATCTGGTCGCGATGACCGGCGACGGCACCAACGACGCGCCGGCGCTGGCGCAGGCGGATGTCGCCGTGGCCATGAACACGGGAACCCAGGCTGCCAAGGAGGCCGGCAACATGGTCGACCTCGACTCCAGCCCCACCAAGCTCATCGATATCGTGCGTATCGGCAAGCAACTGCTCATGACCCGCGGCTCGCTCACGACCTTCTCGGTCGCCAACGACGTCGCCAAGTATTTCGCCATTATCCCGGCGCTATTCTCGCCGATCTACCCCGGGTTGGACGCCCTCAACATCCTGGGGCTCACCAGCCCGTTGACTGCCGTGCTGTCCGCCATTATCTACAACGCGCTGGTCATCGTCGCGCTGATTCCTGCCGCCCTGAAAGGCGTGAAGTACCGCGAGCTTTCGTCCGGCCAGCTGCTGACCCACAACCTGCTGGTGTGGGGTCTGGGCGGTATCGTGGCGCCGTTCGTATTCATCAAGATTATCGACATGCTGCTGGCCTTGTTCGGCATTGGCATGATGTAGACGGAGGTTTGTATGTTCAAAGGTATCGCATCGCGCGCACTTGGCGTGTTCGCGCTGTTTACCATCGTCTGCGGCCTGGGATACACGCTCGTGGTGACCGGCGTCGCGCAGCTTGCGTTTCCGTACCAGGCGAACGGATCGCTTATTACGGTCGACGGCAAGGTTGTGGGTTCCGAGCTCATCGGCCAGAACTTCGATGATGAAGCCCACATGTGGGGTCGTATCCAGAACGTGTCAATTGTCGAAGGCGAAGACGGCGAACTCATGGCGTATGGTGCCCCGTCCAACCTGTCCCCGGCGAGTGAGGAGTATCGGCAGCTGATAGATGCGCGCGTGAAGAAGATTCGCGCCGCCAATCCCGATGCCGATATGGACGCTGTGCCCGTCGACCTGGTGACGTGTTCGGGGTCCGGTCTCGACCCGGAGATCTCTCCGGATGCCGCCGAGTACCAGGTCCCGCGCCTTGCCAAAGCCACGGGCAAAAGTGAGGACGAGGTGCACGACATCATCGCCGCGTGCACCAAGGGTCGTTTCCTCGGCGTGTTCGGCGAGCCCACGGTCAACGTGCTCAAGGTGAACCTTATGCTGGACGGCGTGCTGTAGGTGAAGGAGCGGCGGATGAGGGCATGACTGACTATCTGAGCCCTCAATTCCACTCCGCCCATCAGTTGCGGTGAAATACGGACTGTCTTGGCTATCAAAGGCCTTATCTACTCCGTATTCCACCGCAACTTTTTGGGGGTTGAGCAGAGACTGGGGGAGTGCGTGCGGTCGGGTACCGTGTGGTTGCTGGTACGATAGATAAGTCAGCAATTGCCGCCGAGCGGCTCAAATGAAAGGAACCCTGTATGGAGTCCTCCGCCTACCCGATGCTCTTTAGTCCGATCAAGGTCGGTACGACCGAGGTCAAGAACCGCGTCTTTATGCCGCCGGTGTCCACCAACCTGGCCGATCATGGCTATGTGACCGACGACTTGGTCGATCATTACCGTGCCCGCGCCAAGGGCGGCGTGGGCCTCATCATTACCGAGGTCGTGACGGTCGAGCCCACCTATACCTATCTGCCGGGTGACATGTGCTGCTACGACGACACGTTTATCCCTGGCTGGGAAAAGCTCGCCGCCGCCGTGCATGAGTATGGCTGCAAGATCATGCCGCAGCTCTTTCACCCCGCCTACATGGCCTTTAACATTCCGGGCACGCCGCGCCTGATCGCTCCGTCCTTCGTGGGACCGTCCTATGCCCGCGAGGCACCGCGTCCTATCACGGTCGATGAGATTCACGAGCTCACGCATCAGTTTGGCGACGCTGCCGTGCGTATGCAGAAGGCTGGCGTCGATGGCGTCGAGGTCCATGCGGCGCACGCCCACGGCATGCTCGGCGGCTTTTTGACTCCGCTCTACAACAAGCGCACCGACGAGTACGGCGGCTCGCTCGACGCCCGTATGCGCTTCTTGCTCGAGGTCATCGCCGAGATTCGTGAGCGCTGCGGCAAGGACTTTATCATCGACGTCCGCATTTCGGGCGATGAGTACACCGATGGCGGCCTGACCCTCAACGACATGATCTACGTCTCGCGTCGCCTGGAGAAGGCCGGTGTCGACATGATTCACGTGTCGGGCGGCACCACCATCAAGCGCGGCTCCGCGATTCCCGCCTCCGGCACGCAGCAGGCCTCGCACGCCGCTTGCTCGCGTGAGATTAAGAAGCACGTGAACATTCCCGTTGCCACGGTCGGCCGCATTAACGAGGCCTGGATCGCCGAGGAGCTGATCGAGGACGGCGCTGCCGACATCTGCATGATGGGCCGCGCCAATCTGTGCGATGCCGAGTTCTGCAACAAGGCCGCTGCCGGCAACGCCGACGACATCCGTCCCTGCATCGGTTGCCTGCGCTGCCTGAACGGCATTATGTTCGGCAAGCGCATCTCCTGCACCGTCAACCCGGACGTGGAGCGCGACGAGGCCGGCTACGAGCCTGCCGACGAGGTCAAAAACGTGCTCGTTGTGGGCGCTGGTCCTGCGGGCATGGAGGCAGCCTACATTGCCGCCAAGCGCGGCCACAACGTGGTGCTCGTGGATAAGCAGGACGAACCGGGCGGCGAGATGCGCATCGCGGCCGTTCCGCCGGCAAAGCAGGAACTCACCCGCGTAATCAAGTATCAGTATCGTCGCCTGGCCGAGGCCGGCGTGAAGTGCGTCTTTGGCACCGAGCTTACTGCCGAGGACATTCAGCGTGACTACGCCGGCTACGAGGTCGTCCTAGCTTATGGCGCCGAGCCCATCGCTCCAGTCTTCATGCAGGGCTTTAAGCAGGTTATGACGGCTGACGACCTGCTGGGTGGCAAGGCTTTCCCGGGCAAGAAGATCGTCATCGTGGGCGGCGGCACCGTCGGTTGCGAGACGGCAGATTACCTGGCCCCGCTGGTCAACGACCTGTCGCCGGCCAATCGCGATGTCACCGTCATCGAGATGACCAAGACGCTCGCCGCCAATGAGGGTGGTGCCGGTCGCGCGGTGCTCATCACGCGCATGCTCTCCAAGGGCGTCCACGTGCTGACCGAGGCCAAGGTGACCGAGATCACCGAGGACGCCATCAGCTACGAAAAGGACGGCGAGGTCCACACCATCACCGGTGCCGATACGCTGGTGCTTGCCATGGGCTATCGTCCCAATACCAAGCTGGCCGACGACCTTGCCGCTGCTGGCGTTGCTGTCCACGTGCTGGGCGATGCCCAGAAGTGTGGCAACATTCGCGACGCCATCGGCGATGGCTACAAGGTTGCCTGCGAACTCTAGTCAACCCCTTGGTGCGTGGGGGACAGGCTACTTTGCACCAACTTGGTGCATGTAAACCTGACCCCTTTGCACCAGTCATCTTGCTTCTCTGTATGATATTGTATAGCTACTGTCATACAGGAGGCTAAGATGAGTGCTTCAGTTTTGAGCGTCCGTGTTGATGCATCAATTAAGGAATCGTTTGCCGAGCTCTGCGAGGAGCTCGGCATGACGTCTTCCGTGGCGGTCAACATGTTCATGCGTCAGATGCTGCGGGAGCGGTCGCTTCCATTTACCCCTTCTCTTTCAGTCAAACGGGACGAGGCGAAGACCGACGTTTTGACCGTTGCTGAAATCAGGGATGCCGTTGCTCGCGCGGCGGGTACTCGAAAGGCGATTCGGTCGGTCACGTTGTTCGGCTCGTATGCTCGACGTGACGCAAATACCGATAGCGATATCGACCTGCGTATAGAGGTCGATTCCGATGCGACATTTGGGTTATTCGCTCTTTCCTCGTTCGCGGAGGAGATCAAAGAGGCAACAGGCAAGCAGGTCGACGTCGTTTCGAGCGAACACTTGCGAGAAGACATTGCGCATGCCATCGAGAGGGAGGGTGTGGTGCTGTATGTTCGCCCGTAAATCAGATGCGTTGCGCGCCCAGGAGATTCTCGAGGCGATTGATGAGACGACCGAGAGAATCAAAGCGTTCGGTGTGACGGAAGACGAGTTCCTCCATGCGGATGACATCAAGGCCAGGACACTCGCCGATTCTCTCCTTATGTGTGCCCTCAGGGTGACGGAGGAGGCGGGTAAGCTGTCCGAGAAGGCGCAGCGACTACATCCCGAGATTGAGTGGCGCGGTATAGTGGGGATGCGTAACTATCTTGCCCATGATTACGGCAACGTCGATCGCGCCGTGGTTTGGGACGCGGTGACATCAGAGTTTCCCGCTCTTGCAGCGGCATGCCGACAGATTATCGAGGAATCCTAATCTTGCTCTCTTTGAGCCAACATGGTGTGAGATAACCTGACCCCATTGCACCATTTGATAGCAAAAAGCGGCGGCCGTCCCGTGTTGGGGCGGCCGCCGCTTGCGTTCGCTGCGATGGGTCGTGCGATTAGAGCCCCAGGAGCTCCTTGACCTTGGCGATGATTGCCTCGTCGGTGGCGTTGGCGAAGAAGTACTCCTGGAAGTGCTCGCCAGCCAGGGCGCCCTTGACCAGATCCTGGTCGATCTCGCCCAGGACGTCGACGAGCGGACGCATGGTCACAGCGCGGACGCCGTCGAGGATCTTCTTGTTGCGCTGCTCGGGCTCAACACGCTCGGCAGGATAGCCGTTGCCGGAACCGAAGCCAAAGAGCTTCTCGAAGGTGTACTCGAGGTTGAGCTCCTGGCCCCAGCCGTTCTTGAGGGCGAAGGGCATGGCGACGGCGTTACCGTTGTTGACCTGGGCGAAGGTGTAGGCATCCAGCGGGTCGGCGACATGGCCGCAGAGCACACCGGGGAAGGAGTTGCAGGCGAGCATGGCGCCCTCGCCGGTGCCGCAGCCGGTCACGACATAGTCGGCAGCGCCGGAGTTGAGCAGCACGGCGGCAAGGATGCCGTTCTGAACGTAGGTGAGCGGCTTGGAGTCGGCATCGGCATACATACCGTAGTTAAAGACGGTGTGGCCCATGGGCTCGACGACCTTCTTAAGGGCAGCCTCAATCATGGGGTTCTTGGAGTTCTGAGAATTCTCGTTGATGAGAGCGATCTTCATTGCGAAATACCTTTCCTATTTCTAACTTGCGGTGAAATACGGACCGTCTTGCCTGGTAGAAGTCAAAATCAATCCCTATTTCACCGCAACTACTAAATGAACCTAAATGTGGGAGCGCGGTGAGCGAGCGGGCTTGAGACGGAGCAGGTTGCCTTGAAAGAGGAGGGAAGCGTACTTGGGTACGCGACCGACGATTGAAAGGCAAGATGCCCGTCTCAAGCCCGCGCAGCGCCTACTGGGGCTGCTTGCCGATGTATGCCAGGATGCCGCCGTCGACGTAGAGGATGTGGCCGTTGACGAAGTTCGAGGCATCGGAGGCCAGGAACACAGCGGGGCCCTTCAGATCCTCGGGCGTGCCCCAACGGGCGGCCGGGGTCTTGGCGATGATGAACTGGTCAAACGGGTGACGGCTGCCGTCGGGCTGCGTCTCGCGCAGCGGCGCGGTCTGCGGCGTGGCGATGTAGCCAGGCCCAATGCCATTGCACTGGATGTTGGCCTCGCCAAACTCGGAGCAGATGTTCTTGGTGAGCATCTTCAGACCGCCCTTGGCAGCGGCGTAGCCAGCGATGGTCTCGCGGCCAAGCTCGCTCATCATCGAGCAGATGTTGATGATCTTGCCGTGACCCTTGGCGATCATGCCGGGCAGGCAGGCCTTGGAGACGATGAACGGGGCGTTAAGATCGATGTCGACGACGCGACGGAAGTCCTCGGCGCTCATGTCGAGCATGGGGGTGCGCTGGATAACACCTGCATTGTTGACCAGGATGTCGGGCGTGGTGCCAAAATCGGCCTCGATCTTGGCGACGAACTCGGCGACGACGGCCTCGTCAGTGACATCGGCCACGTAGCCGTGAGCCTCAAAGCCCAGCTCGCGGTAGTGCTTCTCGGCCTCGGCGACCTTGTCGGCGTGGCGGGCGTTAAAGGCGATCTTGGCGCCGGCCTCGCCGAGCGCCTCGGCAATGGCCATGCCAATGCCGTAGGTGGCGCCGGTCACGAGTGCGACCTTGCCATCCAGGCGGAAGCTGTCCATAAGATCAGACATAGCGATCCTTTCAAAAGAAACGTTCATCTATATAAGTCTTGCTTTTAATACAAGCTCAGTATAGGAGAAGCGGAGGAATTGACGCCCCTATTCTCCTAAAAATAGGTGAACGTTCACTTTTAAAAGGTGAACGGTTGAAATCGGTTGTCGCGATGCCCTTACTCGCTTTTCGCCATCGCGCCTTCCGCGATCATGTTGCGGTTGTAGACCAGGTGCAGATACATGGCGTCGTGCGCGGCGGTGGGGTTGCGCGCCTCGATGGCGTCGGCCACGCCGCGGTGCGTGCGGATGGTCTCCTCGACGAGCTTTTTGCCGGTCACGTCGATAAAGAGGGGGACGGATGCCTTGAGCACGCCCATCAGGCGGGGAACGACGAGGTTTCCGGAGCTCTCGGCAATGGCATTGTGGAACGCGGTGTCGGCGGCGGAGTAATCCTCACCGGCCTCGGCCAGGCGCTCGGATTCGTCGCAGAGCTCTTTGATACAGACGACCTGGTCGTTGGTTGCGTGCTCGGCTGCCATGCGTGCAATCTGCGGCTCGACCATAAAGCGCACCTCGAGTAGGTCGCGCGCCAGACGCTGCTTGTCGTCGATAAAGGTAAAGCCCAGCGGGTCGTCGGCAACGCCGGGGTTTGATGCCACATAGGTGCCCGAGCCCTGCTTAATGCGCACGATGTTGCGCGACTGCAGCAGCTTCATGGCTTCGCGTAGGGTGCTCCTGCCAGCACCCAGGCGCTCGACGAGCACAGCCTCCTTGGGCAGGCGGTCGCCTTGCTCAAGATGCTCATCCAAGATCAATTGAATGATTTTCTCGGAAATCTGCTCGGGGAGTCCCGAATCGGCTCGTGCCACGCTTCACCTCATATCAAAAGAATTCATCTGAGCTATTTTAGCGCACTGCGAACGCTATGCAGACGGCTTGACATGAATCATCTGCCACATATATGCCGTTCGCAGCTCTTTTCCGACCGTTCACCAAATACATCAGATGTATTTCGAACTAATTTCAAAATGAAACATCAGACCTATTGAAAACACGCTATAGTCATCAGACGAATTAAAAAGGTCTGATGAATTGGAGGAAAGATGTCAGACCCAACGTTTATGGCCGACCCCACCAGGCTGGTCATCGCCGCCATCGTGGGCATTGCGCTGCTGCTTGCGCTCATCATTAAGTTCAAGCTGCATCCTGTGCTTTCGATGATGGTCTCGGCGCTCGCGATCGGCATCGGCGCCGGTATGCCGCTCGACCTGGTGGCGGACACTGTCACCAAGGGCGTGGGCACCACGCTGCAAAACATCGCCCTGCTCATTGGCCTGGGCTCGATGTTTGGTCAGATTCTTGAAGAGAGCGGCGGCGCCAAGAAGATCGCCCAGACCTTCATCGATACCTTTGGGCAGGGTCATTCCAGCTGGGCGCTGGGAATTACCGGTCTGGTTATCGGCACTACGGTGTTCTTTGAGGCCGGCGTGGTCGTTTTGATCCCACTTGCGTTTAGCGTGGCATCGCAGACCAAAAAGTCGACGCTCTACTACGGCATCGCGCTGCTCGCAGGACTTGCCGCTGGCTATGCGTTTGTGCCGCCATCGGCCGGTTCGGTTCTGGTCGCCGGCACGCTCGGTGTCGACCTGGGCACCATGATTCTCGTCGGTATCCCTACCGCCTTCATCGCTATGGCGATCGCCGGCGTCATCTGGGGTCGCAACGTGGGCAGTCGCATTTTTACCGATGTTCCGGAGCACTTTACCTCTGCCGAGGGTGCGAGCGACGAAAAGGAGCTTCCCTCCTTTGGCATGGTGCTTGCCATCGTGCTCACGCCGCTTTGTCTGATTTTGCTGGGCACGTTGTCCTCTTATATCCCCATGCCCGCCGAGCTCGCCTCGATTCTCGCCTTCCTGGGCAAGCCGTTTGTCGCTTTGACGCTCGCCACGCTCGTCGCGATGTATCTGCTGGGCGCGCGGCGCGGCTACTCCGGCGCCGAGCTCAAGGCCCTGCTCGACCGCTCTCTTAAGCCCGTCGGCATGATTTTGCTGGTTATCGCCTGCGGCGGCGTCATTCGCTGGATGCTGCAGGACTGCGGCTTGGGCCAGGTTATCGGCCCTATGCTCGAGGCCTCACCGCTGCCTTTGGTGGTCGTTGCCTTTTTGATTGCCGTCATGGTGCGTGCCTCTGTCGGCAGCTCCATCGTCGCTATGACCATGGCATCGGGCATTATGGCCGCCATGCCCGCGGTTGCCGGAGCCTCGGTGCTCATGCGTGCCGCTATCTGTCTTGCCATCTGCGGCGGTGCCACGGCCCTCTCGCACGTCAACGATGCCGGTTTTTGGATGTGCTCCTCGTTCCTGGAGATTGACGAGAAGACCACCCTCAAGTCCTGGACCGTTATGGAGACGCTCATCGGCCTTTCGGGCCTTGCCTGCGCCCTGGTGATTTCGTTCTTCGCCTAGTTCGCGTAGCTAAGCATCTTTCCCCGAGCGCATCGCTCGGTACCCATTTACACCTGATTCATTAACCAACGATTGGTACAACCGTTTAAATCAAAAGAGGAGAGCATCATGGACGAGAAGACCAAGGCACAGATTCAGCAGGAGGCAGCCGACTTGGTTGCCAAGCTGCAGCCGCGTTCCGGCAAGTTCCGCACCATCAGCCCCGAGATGGACCCGCTGCGTCTGGGGTCTGGCTGGACCATCGAGGA
>JAXJLC010000018.1:0-2810 GCA_036297365.1 Collinsella sp. | reverse complement strand
TCTGAGAGCATTGCCTCACCCTCGAGCTGTGCAGCGTCAACCTCAGGCACGATTTACTCCTCGGCGCCCTCAGCGGCCTCAGCGGCAGCCTTAGCGGCCTCGGCCTCTTTGGCGAGCTGCTTCTTGGACTTCTTGACGACGGTCTCGGTCTTCTCGCCCTCGTTGGCGGCCTTGACCAGAGCGGCGACGGCGTCGGTGAGCTGAGCGCCCTTGGAATGCCAGTCGGCGATCTTCTCGAGGTCAAGGTTGATGGTCTTGGGGGCGGTCATCGGGTTGTAGCGGCCAACCTCCTCGATGATACGACCGTCACGCGGGGCGCGGGAATCGGCGACGACGACACGGTAGTACGGACGCTTCTTAGCGCCGTGACGAGCAAGGCGAATCTTGACTGCCAAAGGAAACTCCTCCAACCAAGCAGCTTTAGGCTGCAACTACAAACAAACAGTTGAACATAATACGCCATCGACGCGGGCAGGTGAAGTCCGTGAGACCAACTTCTTCGGTGTAGTCGAGGGCAAATCCATATCTTAGACAAGAATTCGGGATTTGCAAGCACATACACGCACCCCACATGAGCTGCGCGGTATACTCATGACATGGAAAGACGCGAACATACATACGGTTATGAGGATGCCATGGGCGTCACGCCGCCTCCCTGGACGGGTCCGGCGGTGGGTCTGATGGACCTTGATGCGTTTTTTGCGAGCGTGGAGATGCTCGATCATCCCGAATGGCGCGGAAAGCCGCTCATCGTGGGAGGAGACGCCGATTCGCGTGGCGTCGTGTCCACGTGTTCGTATGAGGCACGTCGCTTTGGCGTGCACTCCGCCATGCCCTCAGCCGAGGCGCGGCGCTTGTGCCCGCAAGCCATTTGGACGCACGGGCACTTTGATCGCTACCGCGAGGTGAGCGCGCACGTTATGGCAATTCTCGCCGACGAGACCCCGCGCGTTGAGCGCGTATCCATCGACGAAGCCTTCATCGATATCACACCGGGTCGCTTTGCGCCCGAAGACCCGCTGCTGGTTGCGCGGCGTATAAGCGATCGCGTGGCAGAGCTGGGAGTGACGTGCTCCATTGGCGTGGGCTGCAACAAGACGGTCGCAAAAATCGCAAGCGAGCGGGATAAGCCGTTTGGGCTGACCATCGTGCGCCCCGGAACCGAGCAGCGCTTTTTGGCCGCGCTGCCGGTATCTGCCATGAGTGGCATCGGGCGCTCGGCCGAGGAGCGACTGCGCCGCATGCGCATCTACACCCTCGGCGAGCTATCACGTGCACCGGAATCCACCTTGGCCTCTATTTTTGGCGTCAACGGCGAACGCATGCGCCAGCGTGCGCAAGGACTCGAAATCTCCGAAGTCACGAGTCTCGATGAAGAGCGCGAGGTCAAATCGGTCAGCAATGAACGCACCTTTGCTAAAGATTTGACTGAGCGTGGGGATATTGAGGCGGCGATTGCGCTGCTGGGCGAGTCAGTGGGACGCCGCCTGCGCCGTCAGGGACTAACGGGCGCCACGGTGACGCTCAAGCTCAAGTATTCGTATGGAAACGGTCGCTCGGCACAGCGCCGGCTGCCTCATCCGACCGACGATGAGAACATCTTCGTGGCGGTTGCACTCGAACTGCTCGACATCATCTGGCAGGAAGGAATGCACGTGCGCTTAGCAGGCATCGGCATGAGCGACTTTGACCATCAGGGCGGCATCCAGACTGACCTGTTCTGCGAAGTCGATGACCGCGGGGCCCAATCCAGCGACCGACGCGACCTCTCCGTCGCCATCGACGCCGTCCGAGACAAATTCGGTGACACCGCCCTATCCTTCGGCCGCCAATCCCGCTTCAACGATTAACCGCCTTTGGGCAAAAAGAAAGCCGGGCAGGTGCGGAAAACCGCAACTGCCCGGCGATATGCGTGAGGGTAGCTAACCCCGTCTCAAATGAGCTACTAGAGGAGGTTGAGGGGGAGCTGGGGGGCGTCGCCCCAGAGTTTCTCGAGGCGGTAGAAGTCGCGGGCTTCGGGAGTGAAGACGTGGACGACAACCGAACCGTAGTCCATGAGCATCCAGGTCTTCTGCTCGCGACCCTCGATGGAGAACGGGTGCTCGCCGCAAGCCTCGGCGACCTTCTCCTCGATCTCGTCGACGATAGAATCGACCTGGCGGTTGTTGGTACCGGTGGCAAGCACAAAGTAGTCGCATACGTCGGAAAGCTCGGTCAGGTCGAGCACCTGAACGTCCTCGCCCTTCTTGTCGTAGGCGGCCTGCGCGGCGGCGCGGGCGACATCCTCGGCGGCGACACCGCTCGCGGACAGCGAGGCGGCAGTGCGGTCGGACGTGGCGGCGAAGCTCTTGTGCTCCACGCCTTCAAGAATCTGCTCGTCGGTCATGGTCTCGTCGGCCATGGAATACCTCTTTCTAGACAGCCCGAGCTAGCGCAGCTGGGCGTAATGGTTGTAAATCGTAATAGCCGTGGGATAAAGATAGCGCCCGGACTGGATCACATAGACCAGACCCTGCGCAAAACAGGAGAAGAACAACTCATCGAGCGTCGACTCCCCCACCATCTTGCGCAGCGCATGGGCATAATCGCCGTGGCGGTTGGGTTCGATGGCATCAGCCACAAAGACCACCATATCGAGCGGCGTCATGTCGCAAGCGCCCACGGTGTGACGGTCGACAGCCTGAAAGACCGCCGGCGACAGCTCGGGAAAAAGCTGCGGAAGTTCATAGGCGGCAACAGGGCCATGCAAAAGCGGCGTCGCGGCGGAAGGAGAGCCGGCAATCTTAATGCCGTAATGCAGAGCGCGCGTG
>JAXJLC010000017.1:0-1533 GCA_036297365.1 Collinsella sp. | reverse complement strand
GTTGAAGGCAAACTCCAGGTAGCGCGGGGCAAAGGGGGCAAGTGCCTCGGACTCGTAGGCAAGCACGCCCTCCAGCTGCGGCAGAATCTCGGCCACCTGGCGCTCCTCCACCGCAGAGAGCGGCACGAGCGGACCCTCGTTGCCGCGCTTGGAGGCATGCTCGGCCAAGGTCTCGTCAAAGACCTCGCGCAGCAGCTCCTGAGCGCGCGGCAGATTCTCGGGCGTCACGCGCTCCATGCCCTCCTGGGGCAGGCGGGCATGCAGGTGCTCCAGCACGTCGTGGACAAAGTTGCCCTTCTCCATATTGCCAAAGCCGGCGTCGATCGACTGGGGCTTCACACGGTACGAGACGAACCAGCATAGCGGGCACGTCGAGTACGCCTCAATCTGCGAGGCGGACGTCAGACGCGGCACGAGCGGCGCGTTCTCGCCCTCGCCATCGCGGCGACGCAGGACCAGGTACGGCACAGCCGCCTCACTCAAATGCTGAGGGGCCTCGCACGCGACGCGCTTGCACTCGATGCCCTCGCCGGCCGCTGGATCAAAATCGGCAACGATACCGCCCTCGCCCACGCACGCAACCTTGGCGGCGCCAGTGGCCTCGGCGTGCGCCCGCAACTCGGTCCACACGGCAGCCGGATAGCACTCGCGCGCCTGGCGATCGTGGGTCACGCGGGCGAGCGCAACCGGACCGCGCGCGACCTGCATCGCGCGGCCAAAGCGCACGCGCAGCAGGGCCGCGGGCTCAAGCGTCACACCGCTGCGCCCCAGCTCGGCCGTCAGCGTGGCCAGCGGTCCCTCCTCGTGTGAGAGCGGATAACTGTCCAGGCCGACGTCGGCAAACAGCACGGCATCGTAGCTGGCGGGGCGCAGGGCTGCCGCATCGGCAAGCGACACAAAGCGCACCTGGGCGCGCGGCGTGCGGTCGACCTCGTAGGTCTCGTAATCGTATGCGGTACTGCGCTTGTCCACCTTGGCACGAACGTCGTCGAGCACGGGCACGGTCGCGGCCTGCGACACGTCGAGCGCGCGGGCGTCGTTCATAAGGATGTCGATGCCATGTCGCAGCAGGGCGGTCTCCGCCTGGCGACGAGCCTGACCGTCAAGGCCTCCAAGGGCGCGATCGGGCAACGCCTCGGCGACGGCGAGCATCGCCTTGAGCGCCGTCACGGGTTTGTCGCGCCACAGCGCTTGGAACACGTCCGAAACCACGCACGGCACGTTCTTAAACCAGTTCTCATCACTGGCGGCCTTGCGCGTGCCCCTAACCTGACCCTGCACGCTCTGCAGCAGGCTCTTGACGGCCGTGGTGGTCTTGCCGCGCGACAGGCGCATGTTCTTGTCGAAGGTGCGCGCGCTGGCGGCATCGGCACCCGAAAGCGGACTGTAAATCCAGTCGGTAAGCTCCGGCGCGGGCCACCACTCGGTCTTGGAGGCGGTGCCCTCGTCGGCGGCCTTCATGCGCTCGATCAGATTGGCGAGCGCCGTGAACTGCCTGCCCGCGATGGATTGGGAAAACTCCGTGAACTCGGT
>JAXJLC010000016.1:0-7209 GCA_036297365.1 Collinsella sp. | reverse complement strand
GCGGCACGCTCCTCGTCGGTCATCTCCATGGATGCGGCGCGCTTGCCCTCGTTGAGCCAGGCGAGCAGACGCTTGGCGACCTCGAACTTGGGCATGAGCTCCTTGTCGCGCTTGGCCTCCTTCTCGAGCTTAGGCAGCTGCTTCTCGAGCGTGCCCATGTCGGCCAGGATGAGCTCGGTCATGATGGTGTCGGCATCGCCGGCGGGATCGACGAACTCGCCCGTGCGGCCCACCTCACGCATGACGTTGGGGTCCTTAAAGTAGCGCACGACCTCGCAGATGGCGTCGGTCTCGCGAATGTTGGCCAGGAACTGGTTGCCCAGGCCCTCGCCCTCGTTAGCGCCCTTCACCAGACCTGCGATGTCGACGAACTCGACCGTCGCCGGCACAATACGACCCGGGTTAACGATGTCGGCAAGCTTTTGCAGGCGGCTATCGGGCACGTCGACGATACCCACGTTGGGGTCGATCGTGGCAAACGGGTAGTTGGCGGCAAGGCCGGTCTTTTTGGTAAGCGCGGTGAACAGCGTCGACTTGCCCACGTTGGGCAGGCCCACGATACCGATGGAAAGGGACACGACAGCTCCTTTTGGTACAGGTACTTCAAACCGTATAAGTATAGCGCCGCCGCAGCATCCGGGCGAATCCGGACACCGCGGCGGCGCAAATGAAGCAAAGATTGGGGTCGCTGGCTAGTCCGCGAGCTTCTCCACCTGATCGAGCATCTTGTCGAGCTTGGCCTTTGCTTCGGCCTTGACCTTCTCAGCTTCTTCGTGAGCCTTCGCCTTCTGGGCGGCCTTTTCCTCGGCCTCGGGGTCGACGACGACCAGATTGGACGCGTCATGCTCAACCAACTTGAGCGCATGCTCGGGGCACACCTTGACGCAGGCACCGCAGCCCAAGCAATACGTCGACTCCAACGCAAAGCGGCCGCTTCCCACCAAATCGCAGGCGAACGTGGGGCATACATTGACGCACTCGCCGCACGACGTGCACTTGTCAAAATCGCACTCCGGCGTGCTCACCTGCATGTTCTGGGCAAGCTCGGGGTGGTTTTGCAGCGTCGAGAGCACCAGCTGGCGCCCGTGCGTGAGCGAACGGCGGCGCTTGGTCGTCGTGGTACCGCACATGGTGTTGAGCGTGCGCTCAAGCTGCGTGATCTGGTGACGGTGGGCCTTCAACTTCTGCGTCACCGAGGCCAGTGCCGCAGTCGCCGGATTGAGCTTGGTCACCGTCAGGCCCGTGGTGCGGGCAATCTTTTCCATGTACTCCTTGCGCTCGTACTCGCGGCGCTTATGGCATTTGAGGCTCTTGGAGTCGACCTCCAAGCCCATACCCGTGCCGGACCACTCCTCGGCCTTCGCAATCGCCTCGCCCAGAATGTCCTCACCGCCGGTGTTGCGGCACTTATCGCACACGCCCAACGGCAGGTAGACGCTCACGTTGGGATAGTCCGCCAGTACCGAGAACCAGGTCTCGGCCGTAATATCGCCCACGCAGGCAACGACGACCTCGTTTTCGCGCGGCATGCGCTTGAGGGCGCGTGTGCAGGTGACGTAGGCGGTCTCGTGGCTCGTAGCAGCGGAGACGATATCGTCATACAGGTTTTTAGGCGCCAGGCGCGGCGAGATGATCGCCTCGGTCGGACAGGCAGCGGCGCACAGGCCACACTTGCGACAGGAGTCGAGGATCTCGATGGCGTCTTCCTCGACCTCGATAGCGTTGACCGGGCACACGTCCATGCACGCGGCGCAACCGCTCTTTTCGTTTTTGCAGGTCAGGCACGGAATGGTGTTTCCGCGCGGGCGTTCCTTGTAGTCGGCAGGATTCCACTGCGGCGCCGACGGATCGAGTGCATCGGTCACGCCGCCAAGCGGGTTTTTAAGAAAGTCGAAACCCTTGCTGATCTCGATAATGTCATCAAACAGATCGTGTTCCTGCGCCATGCGCGGCCCCTCCCTGAGCAGTGCAAACAAGCAAGAGATAATGATACGCTATCGGCCCACGCCTCGGGCAAATTACACGCGGCGCATCTTTGCGGCAAATAGACCTACAATCTATTGCCAACCTAATCGCCTAGGTTTATTGAGGAGTCACAAGATGAAGATTGCCCTGATCGAACCGTTGGGAGTACCCGAGCAGACCATCGACAGGCTCTCCGCACCCCTTAAGGACGCCGGACACGAGTTTGTCTATTTCGATACCAAAACAACCGATCCGGCCGAGCTCGCTCGACGCAGCGAGGGCGCCGAGGTCGTCATGATCGCCAACAACCCCTACCCTGCCGAGGTCGTCGCCGGCGCCGATGTGCTCAGGATGATCGCCGTTGCCTTTACGGGCATCGACCACGTGGGGCTTTCCGCCTGCCGTGAGCGCGGTGTTGAGGTTCGCAACTGCGCCGGCTACTCCGACGTTTCGGTCGCCGAGCTCACCCTTGGCCTGACCATCGACGTGTTGCGCAAGGTGGGCGCCGCCGATGCCGCCGTCCGCACCGGCAAGACGAGCGCCGGCCTAATGGGCGCCGAGATCCGCGACAAGACCGTGGGTATCGTGGGCTGCGGTAAGATCGGCTGCGCCACGGGTCGTCTCTTTAAGGCCTTTGGCACCCGCGTGCTGGGTTATGCCCGCCACGAGCATCCGGAGGCAGCCGAGGCCGGCATTGAGCAGGTTTCGCTCGAGCAGCTGCTCGCCGAGTCCGATATCGTAAGCCTGCACCTGCCTAACAATGACACCACGCGCAAGAGCTTTGGCACCGAGCAGTTCGCCCAGATGAAGGACGGTGCCGTCTTTATCAACTGCGCCCGCGGTGCCATCGTGGATAACGATGCCCTTGCCCAGGCACTCAACGACGATAAGCTCGCCGGTGCCGGCATCGACGTCTTTGATATGGAGCCGCCCATCCCCGCCGACTACGCGCTCGTCAACGCCAAGAACTGCACCTTCACGCCACATGTAGGCTTCCTTACGCACGAGGCCATGCAGCGCCGCGCCAAGATTGAGTTCGACAACGTCGTCGCCTACGTCGAGGGTCGCACGCAAAACGTTTGCGAGCTGTAGTCAAACGAGGGCGGGGCAAAACCTCATCGCAGGCCTACCCCGCCTTCTTTGGTTCAACTAACCTGACCCCTTTGCACCATAGCAAAAAAGGGGCAAAGCCATCTGTCGGCTTTGCCCCTTCCTTAGCTTAATTTACTCATCCATGAGATAGTAGTGGCCCAGCGCGTCGGCACCCAGGATGGCGTTTGCGACCATCTCGGGCGTCACCTCAAACGGCATGTTGCACATGGTGTCATCGGGCGCGCAGGCGGCCTCGGCAACAATCATGGCCTGATCGCGCGTAAGCTCGGCAACGCCAAGTTCCTTCATCGTAACCGGCAGGCCCAGCTCAATGCAGAAGCCCAAGACTTCCTCAAGCTTCTCGGTCGGGGCATCCTCGAGTACCAGCTGGACGATGGTGCCAAAGGCGACCTTCTCACCGTGATACATGCTGTGGCACTCGGGCAGCATCGTCAGGCCATTGTGGATGGCATGAGCAGCAGCAAGGCCCGAGCTCTCAAAGCCAATGCCCGAAAGCAGCGTGTTTGCCTCGATGATGTGCTCCACGGCAGGCGTCAGCGCACCTTTCTCCAACGCGACCTTGGCCTTCACGCCATCGGCCATAAGCGTCTCGTAGCAGAGCTTGGCAAGTGCCAGACCAGCCATACCGCCCTTGCCGCCGGCGCAAGTGCCACCGTCGGCATCATGCGTCGCCTGGGCCTCAAAGTAGGTTGCGAGCGCATCGCCCATACCGGAAACCGTCAGGCGCACCGGGCTCGCCGCGATGACCGTCGTATCCATAAGGACAATGTTGGGGTTTGCCTTAAGGAAGAGATACTTGTCGAACTGGCCGTCATCGGTGTAGAGCACCGAAAGTGCCGAGCACGGCGCATCGGTCGAAGCGATGGTGGGGCAAATGATAACCGGGGACTCCAGATAGTAGGCAACGGCCTTGGCGGTATCGAGGATCTTGCCGCCACCGACGCCGACGATGATGTCGCAACCGTTGTCGCGAGCGAGCGCAACCAAACGGTCGACCTCGCCCTTGGAGCACTCGCCATTAAAGTCCTCGAACAGCAGCTCGGCCTTAGCCTCGGCAAAGCCGCCCTCGATCTTGGCACCGACGCGCTTCTTGCCCGAAGGCGTCACAATAACGAGGGCCTTAGCGCCGAGCGGCTCGACATAGGAGCCGAGCTTGGCGAGCTCGTCCGGACCCTGGATGTACTTGCTGGGGCTATTGAAAATTGCAGCCATAACTATCCCATTCTCTAAAAGAAAAAAGAAAGGGGCTCCGTACGGATACGTGCGGAGCCCCTCGTTACGATAACAAGAGTCGATTAGAAATCGATGTCGGTGTCGTAGTAGCAGGCCTTGAGGATCTTCTCGAAGTCGGCAGCCTTGGTCTCACGCGGGTTCTCGGGCGTGCAGGCGTCCTGCTCAGCGTTCGCGGCAATCTCGGGCAGCTTGGCGAGGAACTCCTCCTCGGAAACCATCTGCGGGTTCTCGGCGTCGACCTTCACGCCGCCATTCGCGTAATCCTTGATGGACTGCGGAATGTTGAGCTGGTCGTTGAGGTCGCGAATCTTCTGGACGAGCGCAGCGATGAGCTCCTCGTTGGTCTCGCCGGGAAGGTGCAGGATCTCCTTGGCCACGTAAGCGTAACGCTCGGCAGCACGCGGGTCCTTGGAGTTCCACTGGATGACCTTGCCCAGGTACATGGCGTTAGCAGCACCGTGGATGATGTGGCCGTTCTCGAAGGCAGCACCGGTCTTGTGAGCCATGGAGTGAACGATGCCGAGCAGGCCCGAGGAGAAGGCGATACCGGCGATGCACTGAGCCTCGTGCATGTGCTGACGGGCCTCATGGTCGCCAGCATAGGACTTGGGCAGCCACTCGACGATCTCGCGGATGCCGTGCAGGGCGTTGGCATCGGTGAACATAGAGGCGCAGGTGGAAACGTAGGCCTCCATGCAGTGGGTCAGAGCGTCCATGCCGGTATGAGCGCACAGCTTGGCGGGCATGGTGTAGGTGAGCTCCGGGTCGACGATGGCGACATCAGGGGTGATGTTGAAGTCGGCCAGCGGGTACTTGATGCCCTTGGCGTAGTCGGTAATGACGGAGAACGCGGTGACCTCGGTAGCGGTGCCGGAGGTAGAGGAGATGGCGCAGAAATGAGCCTTCTGACGCAGCTCGGGGAAGCTGAACGGCTGGATGATGTTATCGAAGGACTCCTCGGGATACTCGTAGAAGACCCACATGGCCTTAGCGGCATCGATGGGCGAGCCGCCGCCGATGGCGATAATCCAGTCGGGCTCGAACTCGCGCATGGCCTCGGCGCCCTTCATGACCGTCTCGATGGACGGGTCGGACTCGACGCCCTCGAACAGCTTGACCTCGAAACCGCCCTCTTTGAGGTCGGCCTCAACGTCCTGCAGGAACCCGCCGCGGCGCATAGAGCTGCCGCCAGAAACGATGATGGCCTTCTTGCCCTTGAGGTTCTTCACCTCGTGGCGAGCGCCCTCACCAAAGTACAGATCGCGAGGATTGGTAAAACGTCCCATACTGTGCCTCCTAAACAAGCCCCTCTTAGACTTGCGTATATAACGGAGCACCCAATTGGCTCCGTTAGGACCGGTTTGCGCGTTGCCGGCGATGGCAATGCACGATGTCTTAACGTCTCAACGCTCAGACAAACATTATTTTACCGTTCTGGTTGGTCAGTTATTCACCTAAAGCCAACAATGATGAAACGTTTTTTCTATCCCTGAAGACCCTTGTGGGGCATTCATACTCCCAAGCTGGGCAAACGTTTTATCAGGGTTGACTACATATCCCAGGCAGGACGGTGCCCCTCCAAAATGTGCCCCGTTCGCCGCCAAAAATCGACCGTTTACGGCACTGTGATACCACTCGGTCGTCCAAGGTGCCGACATTTGTGCGACATCCGTCTTCGTGGTGCAAAGGTGCAAGTCCAAGCGCGGCACCCCCGGTGTGCCACATGCGGGTAAACTAGAACTTTATATAGAGACATTTGAACCCTAACCGCAGCAAAGGAGGCCCCATGGCATTCGATCCCATTCAAGAGGATTGCCATCGCCTCGTTCTTGAGGCCTTGCGCCGCGACAATATCCCGCTCACCGACGGTGCCGCCGTAGAGCGTCTGATGGAACAATTCACCCGTAACCCCGCGCCGCTCATCGTGCACGACCGCGACCGAGCTGGGCATCTGATCGCCAAGGTCGTCGAGGCTGTCGACTACCGCATCCCCTTTATCCCTGACGATACCCAGGCAGAGCAAGAAGAGACCGCAGCCGAGGACATGCTCCGCGAGGCAGCCGCGCTCGATCCGGCCAACTGGGATGCCCAGCGCATGCTGACGGCGCTCACCGCCGAATCCAACGAGGAATACGTGCAGTATCTGGTGTCCAAGTGCGACGAGGTGGAGCACGATCTGGCGCTCAAGATTGCCTCGGCGCAGGACCCCTACGAGCGTGAGGCCGCAGGCGACCTGACCCGCCGTCCCTACCTGCGCTGGCTTGCCGCCTTGGCATCGCGCGCGCTCATTAGCGGCCGCTACCGCATGTCGCTGGATGCCGCGAATCGCAGCCTGGACTTTGCGCCCAACGACCCCGCCGGTGTCCGCCATACCGCGATGCTTGCCATGGCAAAGCTCGAATACCCTTCCGAGGAGCTCAAGCGTTTTCGTTCCGCCCACTCCGTGCCCTATCTTGCCAACACGCCGCTGCGCCGCCGTCCCAAGGACGCAGAGCGCGACCTGGACCCGTGGACGCTCATCGCGCTGATGAGCGCTGCTTGGCGCGAGCTGGATTACGAGGGCGCCGAGCACTACCTGCGCATCCTTGCGCACTCGTGTCCGCACGCGGCCGAGGCGCTCTACTTCCAAACCGAGTTTCCCGATGGCGTCTATGCGCGCGTCAACGTAGGCGTGGGCTCCACCGATGAGCTCGTCCTTGCCCTGTCCGAGGCGACGCCGGTGCTGCAGGAGGGCCTTGGCGCCCCCGACAACGCCAGCTTTGCCGCCTGGGTCGCCACCAACGACATCGTGCGCTCCCAGATCGACGAACGAATCCTGCGCGCGGCCGAACAGGGATTGCCGTTTAAGGGAGGAGACCTCTAATGGATCCGAGCGTCTACATCCCCGCCTACTTGGAG
>JAXJLC010000015.1:0-23138 GCA_036297365.1 Collinsella sp. | reverse complement strand
CCGGCATACTGTTCGCTGTGGTGCTCAAGCGCGATAAAAGCGCAGGCACGGGTATCAAAGATCAGAACAATTGGTACGCCGTGTCGGGCGACCCATCGACGGGAGCGGGGTACACCCTCGTCGAGAATCCGAGCAAGGCCGGCGCTATCGAGGCGGCGAAGAAGGACCTGCACGCCTTTACGCTCAACACGAGCGGCCAGTACCAGGTAGAGATTCAAAATCTGCCCGGCGACATCTCCAAGTACTACTACCTGCTGAGCGGTAATGACCGCAAGAATGCCGAGTACACGGTGGCCATCTACCATACAAAGGCGAGCTCGATCGGCGACGCGACTCCCGAGAACACCGTCCACGTGTACAGCGACGACATCGCAGACGGCACGAACTTCAAGCGACAGTTCGCCACGCGCTTGCTCGTCACGAACATCCAGAATCGCCTGTTCGTGCAGAAGACCGATACCGAGGGTAAGCCCGTTGACGGGGCGAAGTTCGCCCTGTACACCTCCAGACAGGTGACTACGGAGAACGGCAAGGTCGTGCTCGATGGCGAAAAGACCCCCTACGACACCCTGACGACGGAGTCGGTCGACAACCCGGTCCCGCTCGAAGGTGCGGGCATATTCCCGAATACGAGCGATGGTAACAGGCCGCTCGTGAAGGGAACCTACTTCCTTAAGGAGGTCTCGGCGCCCAAGGGCTTCCTGCTTAACGACACGCTCACCAAGGTGATTGTGGACGATTACGGCGTCCATGCCGATGCCGGTACGGACGATGACGGCGTTTCGACGTTCGTGGGCCCGGGCGCGCTCATGAAGAGCCTGGGCCAGTTTGGCGCAGAGGGCGACATCGACAACACGCTCACGTGGATCAAGGGCCAGCGCCAGACGTCCGACGGGACGCTCGACGGCAACGACAACCTTTCCTGGAACAATGACGCCAAGGGCGGCGAGGATGAGGTGCACCTCAAGTACGGCGCCAACGGACGTATCTACCAGTATGGGCCCACCGAGGAAGGCAAACCTTATCGCTTGGAGACCGAGACGGGCTGGATACGTATGGGCATCACGCAGGACGTGCCTGGTGACACTAATGCGAAGGGCGCCCGTGCCAATCTGGACGACATGAATTTGAACGCCCTGTTCACAGGTGCCACCTGCGTGCGCGTGGCGAACGAACGCGAGGCGAGCCTCGAGGTGACGAAGAAGGTTGCCCTGCCCGATGGCCTGACGGGCAATAAGGACGCGGAGTTCACCTTCAAGTTCACCGTGCCCGAGGGGAAGACCTACAAGGCTGCAGTGTTCAAGAACGCTGGGGCCGGAAAGCAAGCCGGCGACGTGTTCGATTTGAAGAACGGCGACACCCATGCTATCAAGGCCGACGAGACGATTCGCGTGTACGGTCTTGGCGAGGGCGACGAGTACGCGGTGCAGGAGCTGACCGGCGCAGACCAGATGCCCGCGGGCTATAAGCTGACCGGCCGCAAGCAGGGTACCACGAATCTGACCGGCGCAGGCGATAGTATCACCGGTGAGATCGCGAAGCAAAAACCCGACGGCACGTTGGCCGAAGCCAACAAGCTGGTGTTCACAAACACCTACAAGGCGGAAGCTGGCGACGAACTGACCCCGCAGGTAACGAAGAAGGTCTCCGGTGTTGAGAGCACGGAGAAGGCGTTCTCGTTCACGCTGACCGCCACGGAAGAGACGCAGAAGCAGATCGATGATGATGACCTCAAAGTCTCGGATGCTCTGGCGGGCAATGAGCATGCCGAGTCCAAGGCCACGAGTGGCAAGATCATCAAGGACAAGGGCCAGACGGTCGACTTCTCCGGCATGAAGTTCAACAAGGCCGGTACGTACACGTTCACGCTCACCGAGGCGCACGACGCCGACGACGACGCGGCGGTGGACGGCGTGCAGAACTCCGGCTGGACGATGGACGCCTCGACCTATACCGTCACGGTGAGGGTCGAGGATAAGAACGCCAAGCTGACTGTCACAGGCGTGACGGTGGAGAAGAGCGGCGATGACAAGCGCGAGACGCTTGAGGTCAAGAACGGCAAGGTGAACCTCGCCACCTTCAACAACAGCTATGCTGCGAAGGGTTCCGTGACCCTGGCGGCGAAGAAGCAATTTACGGGCGGCACCCTTGAGAACCAGCAGTTCTCATTCCAGGTGAAGGAGGGCGATAAGGTTGTCGCCGAAGAAAAGAACGATGCCAATGGCGACATCACCTTCCCGGCCATTGATTACACCGAGGCTGGTGAGCACGACTACGCCATCAAGGAGGTCGAAGGCACCGACTCGACTATCGTTTACGACGGCAAGACGGTGAAAGTGCACGTTAGCGTCACCGATAACAAGAACGGCACGCTGAGCGCGGCCGCCACCTACGACGGCGAGAAGGCCGTGCCGACCTTCACCAACTCGAAGCCGACGGCCGACGCCACTATCGAGGCGACGAAGATCCTCAAGGGCAAGGACCTGACGGCTGGTGCGTTCACTTTCGGCCTATATCAAGGCGACACGACTACGGTTGATCCCATCCAGACTGTCCAGAACGACAAGGACGGCAAGATTAAGCTCATCCTCACCGGTCTGACCATAGGCGAGTACGACTACACGCTCAAGGAGGTCGCTGACAGCGATTCGACCATCACCTACGACACCAAGGCGGTGAAGGTTCACGTCTCGGTGAAGGCGGAGGGCGACAAGGCGAAGGCGACCGTCACCTATGACGGCAAGAACGATGCCCCGACCTTCACTAACAAGTACCAGCCCGCCGAGACCTCGGTGGCGCTCACGGCGAAGAAGGCCTATGTGAAGTCCGACAACACGCAGGCCACGCTCAAGGGCGGCGAGTTCACCTTCGACCTGTACGAGGGCGACCTGACGGCTGAGCAGCTGAAGGGCAAGCAACCCATCCGGAGCGCCAAGAACAGCGAGGACGGCACCGTCACCTTCCCGGCCATCGACTACACCAAGGCCGGCGAGTACAAATACACCGTCGCGGAACAGGAGGGCGACCTGTCCCACGTGACCTACGACGCTACGGTGCACCATGCCGTGGTGAAGGTCATGGACAATGCCGGCAAGCTGGACGCCGCTGTTACCTACGATGGTGACAAGGCCAATGCCCCCACCTTCACGAACACCTACACCGCAAAGGGATCCGTGGAGCTGACGGCGACCAAGATCGTTGCGGTCGCGCCGGGCTTCACGCACGACACCAAGCTGAAGGGCGGCGAATACACGTTCGAGCTGAAGGACGCCGACGGCAAGGTGCTCGGCACCACGACGAACAAGGCCGATGGCACGGTGAAGTTCACGCGCAAGTTCACGCTCTCCAACCTGGGCGGCGCTGCGAGCAAGGACTTCACCTACACCATCGCGGAGCAGCCGGGCGCGGAGGCCGGCATGGTCTATGACAACCATCCTCTCACCTACAAGGTGACGGTCGCGGACGATGGCACCGGCTCGCTGACGGCCACACCGCAGGTAACGAGTGGAGACAAGACCTTCACGAACACGTACCACCCGAAGGAGACCTCGGTAACGCTCAAGGCGACGAAGCGCTTCACGGGTGGCGAGCTCGCAGGGGGCGACTTCACGTTCCAGCTGCTCGACAAGGATGGCAACGTGATCCAGACCGTCCAGAATGACAAGGACGGCAAAGTCGCCTTCCAGGCAATCAGCTACGACACGCCGGGCGATCACGACTACACCATCAAGGAGGTTGCCGGCAACGACCCGACCGTCGTGTACGACACGAAGGACGTGAAGGTCCACATCAAGGTCTCCGATGAGAAGGGCGAGCTAAAGGCGACCGCCACCTACGACGGCGAGGCCGACGTTCCGACCTTCACCAACTCGAAGCCGACGACGGACGTTACCGTCGAGGCGACGAAGATCCTCACGGGCAAGGACCTGACGGCCGACGCGTTCACCTTCGGCCTGTACGACCAGGCCGGCAACGAGGTCGCCAAGGGCACCAACGACCGGGGCGGCAAGGTCGAGCTGGCCGTCAAGAACCTGAACCTGGGCGAGTACGACTACACGCTCAAGGAGGAGAAAGCCGGCCAGACCGTCGACGGCGTGGCCTACGACGTCAAGGAAGTCAAGGTCCACGTCAAGGTAGAGCAGAACCAGGGCGACAACAACAAGACGAAGGTGACCGTCACCTATGACGGTGCCGCTACGGCTCCCACCTTCAACAACACCTACGACGCAAAGGGTTCCGTAACCCTGACGGCGACCAAGACCATCAAGGTTGCGGACGGCTTCGACCACACGACGAAGCCCGCGGACGGCGAGTTCACCTTCGACCTGAAGGACGCTGCCGGCAACGTGCTCGACACCGCGAAGAACGATGCAAACGGCAAGGTCAGCTTCACGCGCGAGTTCCAGCTCTCCGACTTGGACGGCGCCGCGAGCAAGGACTTCACCTACACCATCGTGGAGCAGCCGGGCGCGGAGCCGGGCATGGTCTATGACAGCCATCCCCTCACCTATACGGTGACGGTCACGGACGGCGGGAACGGAGCACTGAATGCGAAGGCGATCGTGACGAGCGCATCCGGCTCGGATACCTTCACCAACACCTACCAGCCGGCCGCGACCGGCCTGGCCCTCGGTGCGCAGAAGAGCTATGTGAAGAAGGACGACAACACGCCGATCGTCCCCAAGTGCGGCGAGTTCACCTTCGATGTGTACGAGGGCAACCTGACGGCTGAGCAGCTTGCCGGGGCCAAGCCCGTCCGGACCGCGACCAACGGCGCGGACGGAAGCGTTAACTTCGATGCCTTCTCCTACGCGAAGCCGGGTACGCACGAGTACACTATCGCGGAGCAGAAGGGCGACCTGTCCTACGTGACCTACGACGCCGCGGTGCACCATGCCGTGGTGACGGTTGCGGACAATGCCGGCACGCTGCAGGCGAGCGTCGCCTACGACGGCACGAATGTCACGAAGCCCAGCTTCACCAACACCTACGAGGCACAGGCGACGGACTCCGGCGCGATCGCCCTCACCAAGAGCGTTGACGTGCACGACGGCAGCTATCAGCTAAAGGCGGGAGACTTCGCCTTCGAGCTGGTGGGGTCTGACGGCTCGGTGATCCAGACCCAGAAGAACGATGCGCACGGCAAGGTTGCCTTCGACAAGCTGACCTTCGACCATGCGGGCACCTTTACCTACACGGTCCGCGAGGTGCAGCCGACGGGGGACGCGCCGGGCGTGCCGGGCGTGACCTACACCGGCAAGACGTACACCCTGACCTACGTGGTGAAGGACAACAACGACGGCGAGCTGGTGGTAGAGAACTCCACGGTGAAGCCGAGCGAGGGCACCGAGAACGGCGTCACCCCCAACACCATGACGTTTGCGAACAGCTACCAGCCGGGCGCGACCTCCTACCAGATCTCCGGCACCAAGGTGCTTGAGAATACCGATTCGGCCACCATGCGGACGCCCGCCGATGGCGAGTTCACGTTCGCGCTGATTGACGTGGCCACCGGGCAGGAGATCGACCGGACCACGAACGTGGGTAACGCGTTTACCTTCAAGGCCATCTCGTACACCGCGACTGGTTCGCATGCGTACCAGGTGAAGGAGGTTGCGGGCCAAGATGGCACCATCACTTACAGCGATGCGGTGTTGGATGTGACGGTGAGTGCGACCGACGACGGCAGCGGCCAGCTGACCGCGACGGCGAACAAGACGGCCGCGGATCTGACCTTCACCAACACCTACACGCCGACGGCAACGACGGCGACGATTACCGGAACGAAGGCCCTGACCGGCCGCGACCTGGCCGAGGGTGAGTTCTCCTTCGACCTGAAGGACGCCGACGGTAACGTGGTGCAGACGGTGCAGAACGGCGCCGACGGCACGTTCGGCTTCGCGCCGCTGCAGCTGGACAAGGTGGGGACGTACGTCTACACCGTGTCCGAGCGGGCAGGGGCGACGGCGAACGGCGTCACCTACGACACGACGGTCTTTACCGCGACGGTGACGGTGACGGAGAATGCGGAGACGCACGCGCTGGAGGCGCAGGTTGCCTACAGCAAGGGCGGCAAGGCTGCGGATGCGGTGGCGTTCAGCAACAGTTACGCGCCGGCCGCGACTGAGGTGAAGCTGGGGGCCTCCAAGGTGCTGAGCGGCGAGGACCTGAAGGAAGGGCAGTTCTCCTTCCAGCTGAAGGATGCCGACGGCAAGGTGCTGCAGACCGCAAAGAACGCGGCGGACGGCACGGTGGGCTTCGAGGCGATCTCGTACGACAAGCCCGGAACGTACGCCTACAGCATCTCCGAGGTGGACGACGGTCAGAAGAACGTGACGTACGACGCGGCCGAGCACCGGGTAACGGTGACGGTGACGGACGACGGTGCGGGCCATCTGGTGGCGACGGTAACCTATGACGGCGCCGTGGCGCCGGTGTTCAAGAACACGTACACGCCGCCGACCACCCCGCCGGTCAACCCGCCGACGGAGCCGCCCACCAACCCACCGGTGTCGAAGGAGGAGAAGCCGGGTCTGCCGAACATGGGCGATACCAGCTTGTCGCCGATGGCCCTGGGTGGCATCGCGGGCGGCGCAGTGGTGCTGATCGCCACAGGTGTGATCCTGCGGCGCCGGAACCGGTAGCTGCGGCGGCCGAGAAGGGCTTTGATTGAGGGCGGGTGGTCGCAGGGCGCGGCCGCCCGCCCTTTTCGGTGAAAGGCTATGTTAGCCCGCCGTTTGCACGCGATTATGATTCTGCAGCTCCTAAGCGCGCCGCGCCCTCTAGAAGTCCGGAAAAGCTGCACGAAGCGGCTATCTTGACCAGGAAAAGCTGCAAATCTAGGCCAAATACACCCGGAAAAGCTGCAAAAGTTGGTAAAATCCATCCTGAAAAGCTGCAAACAGCAGGTGAAGGATGGTGCGTAGTGTGCTGAAGCGAAAGATGCTCGACACCCTCCGTTCGTGGCGGGCGGAAAAGGGCGCCGAATGCCTTCTCATCAAGGGCGCGCGACAGGTTGGCAAGTCGTACATCGTCGCCGAGTTCGGGCGGCAGGACTACGAAAGCTTCATCTCCATAGACTTCATTGGGTCCCCGGACCTTAAGCGGGTGTTCGATGGCCCAATCGATGCCGACTCGATCTACCGGCAGATATCGCTCGTCGTGCCCGGCGTGCGCTTTGTTCCAGGACGAACGCTTCTTTTCCTCGACGAGATTCAGGAGTGCCCGCGTGCTCGCGCTGCGCTTAAGTATCTCGCTCTCGACGGCAGGTGCGATGTCGTTGCGTCGGGCTCGCTTCTGGGCATTCGGTTCAAGGAGGAGGCTGCGCTCGCCTCCATTCCCGTTGGGTACGAGCGAGAGGTCGAAATGGGCCCCCTCGATTTCGAGGAGTACCTTTGGGCGCGCGGGTATGGGGAGGACGATATCGCCAATTTGCGGGAATACTATGAGTCGTTGATACCCGTGCCCGTTGCGGTGAATCAGAAGATGATGCAGATGCTGCGCGAGTACCTCGCGGTCGGCGGTATGCCTGCGGTGGTGGACGCCTTTGCGCGGACGGGCAACTTCGCCGTTGCTTTCGACGAGCAAAGCAGGCTGCTCGCCTCGTATCTCGACGACGTGGCTCGATACGCGCAAGCCCCCGAGCGCGTGCGTGCGCGGGCGTGCTTTGAATCGTTGCCGCGCCAGCTCGCAAAGGAGAATACGAAGTTCCAATATTCCGTGGTCGAGAACAGGGGAACGGCGCGCAAATTTGGTTCGTCCGTGGATTGGCTCGTGGGAGCAGGTATGGTGCGACGGTGCCAGTCGGTGAGCGCCGCCCAATTCCCTCTTGCCGCCTATGAAAATGGGACGAAGTTTCGCCTCTATGCCGCCGATACGGGCGTGCTCATGGCCATGTACGGCTTTGAAATGCTGGAAGCGGTGGTGAACAACAAGCTCGCGGGTCCCATGAAAGGCGGCCTCTACGAGAACCTGGTCGCCTGCATGCTTTCGGCGCGGGGTGTGGCTCTGCGTTATTGGCGGTCGCAGAAGGGCGATAGGGAAATAGAGTTTCTCGTCGACTCGCCCGACGCGAGCGTTGTGCCCATTGAAGTGAAGGCCTCGCGCGGATCTACGGTATCGCTCAACGACATGCTCGAGCGGCAGGACGTGAACCTTGGGTACAAGCTGATAGACGGTAACGTCGGCCGAGACGGCAAAAAGGTGACGCTTCCGCTATATATGGCCATGTTCTTGAAGTAGAGCCTTGCGTTGGCGGACTGACCCTTTGTCACATTCCGTGCGGGTTATATGCAGGTTTGCCTGCGCACGCTATCATGTATGGGTTAGACCACAACTATGTACCCCATACGCGAAGGGATGCGCATGTATCTGAAGATCGACATGTTCTAGCCGGGCTTACCCCCGCAGCGGCGCCGCGCGCCCCATCAATTCTGCCGATTTTCACCTTCACGCATATAAAGGAGTTCCGCCATGCGCGACAAGCTCGAAAAGATCATCAAGGCCTACGAGGAGCTCGAGAAGAAGCTCTCCGACCCGGCCGTCGCCTCCGACATCAAGGAGTTCACGCGCCTCAACAAGGAGTACGCGCACCAGTCCGACCTCATCGCCGCCTCGCGCGAGTACATCGGCGCGCTCGATGACATCGAGGCCGCCAAGGAGATGCTCCGCGACACCACCGATGCGGACGAGAAGGAGATGCTCCAGATGGACATCTCCGAGAACGAGGAGAAGCTTCCCCAGCTCGAGGAAGACATCAAGTACATGCTCATCCCGAGCGATCCCAACGACGACAAGAACACCATCGTCGAGATCCGCTCCGCCGCCGGTGGCGACGAGGCGGCCATCTTTGCCGGCGACCTCTACAAGATGTACCAGCGCTTCTGCGAGTCGCGCGGCTGGAAGACCACCGTGCTCGATTCCAGCCCCAGCGAGGCCGGCGGCTTTAAGTCCATCGAGTTCAAGGTCGAGGGCGACCGCGTCTACTCCGTCATGAAGTTCGAGTCCGGCGTGCACCGCGTCCAGCGCGTTCCCAAGACCGAGTCCCAGGGTCGCATCCAGACCTCCACGGCAACCGTCGCCGTGCTTCCCGAGGCCGAGGAGATCGACGTCCAGATCAACCAGTCCGACCTGCGCATCGACACCTACTGCGCCTCCGGTCCTGGCGGTCAGTGCGTTAACACCACCTACTCCGCCGTGCGCATCACCCATCTGCCCACCAACACCGTGGTGCAGTCGCAGGAGCAGCGTTCCCAGATCCAGAACCGCGAGGTCTGCATGCAGATGCTGCGCGCCCGTCTGTACGAGATGGAGCTCGAGAAGCAGCAGGCCGAGCTCGGTGCCGAGCGTCAGAGCCAGATCGGCCACGGCAACCGTTCCGAGAAGATCCGTACCTACAACCAGCCCCAGGACCGTGTGACCGATCACCGCATCGGCTTCAACTCCACCTACAACGGCGTGCTTCTGGGCGACCAGCTCGGCACCGTCATCGAGGCCCTCGCCGCCGCCGAGCGAGCCGAGAAGCTGGCACAGGCCGTATAAGTTACGGCGTTTTACCAAACGCCGTAACTGCTCGACGCTGTGCGCCGTCCAGAGCGACAATTTGTCATTCAAAAGGCAAGACATGACCAGAAGGTCTATGCCTTGCCTTTTTCATGCCAACTTGTTCGCCCTGGACGTCGCTCGCTGGCATTGCCAAAACATCGGCGTTTCCTTGGTTGTCAAATAATCCGTAGGGAGTCATTGGGGACATTGCCTTGATATTTTATTCAGTCGGTTGTGATGGCCTTTAGGCTGTTTGCCTGCTTAAAGCAATTAACGGTGTGCATCTGCTATTGAAAATATTGCGCAAAAAAACGTCCAAGAAGTCGCGGGGCCCTTTTTGGTGCGTCGCTCGTCAAGTAATGTGGCAAGTATTTGGTTAGATATTGGTCAGTTTTGGGGCAACCTTGCCAAAAGCTTGACGGATGCAGATTTAGACGTCGACGAATGAACACTTCGATTGCGATTCAAGCAAAATTCTGGGCTGATTCTCGATAATCGCTCCCAATCGTCCCTTGCCGCGTGCCACCCTCGCGTACAATCTGCTCCGACATTCGCGCGCCGCCCGGCGCTTAAGAGGGGAGGACCCCATGGCAAACGAGATTTGGACCATCAAGCGTTGTCTCGAGTGGACCAAGGAGTACCTGGCCGAGCACGGCGAGGAGCACCCCCGTCTTTCTGCCGAGTGGCTGCTGTGCGCAGCTACGGGTCTGGCGCGCATCGACTTGTATATGCGCATGGACAAGACACTCGACGCAGCGCAGCTCGAGACCATGCACGCGGCAGTCGTCCGTCGCGCGAAGGGCGAGCCGCTGCAGTACATCACGGGCAGCACGCAGTTTCGCATGATCGACGTCGCGTGCGCCCCCGGTGTGCTCATCCCGCGCCCCGAGACCGAGATGCTCGTCGAAGAAGTCCTGAACTACCTGGATGCCGAGGTGCTGAGCCCCGAGGCCGCCGCCCGCCAGCGCGTGGAGCTGCCTTGGAACGATGAGGTCGAGCAGGCTCGCAAAGCCGAGGCGGCGCTGGCCGACGAGCGCGCGACCGCCGAGCGCCGTGCTGCCAACCTGACGGCCGCCGATGAGGCTGCGCTGGGTAGCGATGTGCTCGGTAGCCGCGCCTATGCCGAGGAGCTGGCCGACCGCGAGGCCGAGGAAGCCGCCGCGCAGGCAGCAGAAGCCGAAGCCGCGGAAGCCGCCGAGCCCGAGCTCGACGAATACGGCATCGCCATCGAGGGTGCCGGCCAGGAGACGGCTTCGGCTCAGGATGCCGCTGCGCCTGCCCCAGCCGAGCCCCGTATCGCCCGCGTTCTCGAGGTCGGCTGCGGCACGGGTTGCATCTCGCTCTCCCTTGCCTGGGAGCGCCGCGGCCACGTTACCTGCACCGCCACCGATATCGAGCCGCGCGCCATCGATCTGGCCACCAAAAACCGCGACGCCCTCGGCCTCACGGCAGATGAGGTTGCCTTTAGCCTCACCAACCTGGTGAGTTCCATTCCCCGCGAAGAGTGGGGCACCTTTGATGTGCTCGTCTCCAACCCGCCTTACATCCCGACCGACGTCATGCGCTCGCTGCCGCACGAGGTCAAGGACTTTGAGCCCGACCTGGCGCTCGAGGGCGGCGCCGACGGCCTCGATATCTTCCGTCGCCTGCTCAACGCGGCACCCTACATGTTGCGCGCCGGCGGTCTCTTTGCCTGCGAGCTCTACGAGGGCGCCCTCGATGCTGCGGCCGAGCTCTGTCGCCAGGCAGGCCTTTCGGACGTGCGTATCGTCCACGACCTCACCGATCGCCCCCGCATCGTCCGAGCCATCGTCACCGAGCCCAAGCAGCGTATTTAAGCTGAACTAATATACATTTGCTCAAGTTTGCTCTTGCAATATACCGTAAAACTTCTATTATAGAAGGAGAAAGGTATGTCAAATCAGCTGCATCGGTACCGTATCGTGCTTGATTACATTGAACCTTGGCTTGATGAGCAGGATGAAGCTACGCTGAAGCAGATTTATGCAGACCTTTTGGTGCTCGAGAAGGAAGGTCCCAGCCTTGGTCGTCCACTGGTTGACCGTGTCAAGGGCTCGAAGCTTCATCATTTAAAGGAGCTGAGAGTGACTTCATGTGGTGGGCAGGTGATCCGCATCCTCTTCGCCTTTGACCCCAAGCGCCAGGCGGTATTGCTATTGGCGGGTGATAAGTCGCGAGCGGGATCGTCAAGGGCAAAATGGAACGGCTGGTATGCGATCAACATTCCAAAGGCCGAGCAAATATACCGTCGCCACGTAAGGAGGCTCGATCGAGATGGAACTGCATGAGTATATGGAATCTCGCGGGATAACACGCGACTCCATTACCGCCGAGCAGGAGAGGACTCGCGATCGTATCGAAGCCTATAAGCTTGCTCAGATTCGCAGGCTAAAAGATCTAACACAGGCGTCGGTCGCCCAATCGATGGGCGTTTCTCAAAAACGCGTATCCGAGCTCGAGCGTGGGGAATTGGGTTCGATGAGGCTTGACACGCTGAGCAGGTACGCAGAGAGCCTCGGCGGAAAACTGGTTGCAAGCATCGAGTTTCCCGATCGTACCGTTACGCTTGCGCGCTAAAAATCTTCAATTAACCCCCTCACTTTCACCGACTACTAGAGCCGCTCACCAAACCAACATGCGCTCTGGGCAAATAGGTTGAACGTTTCGTGCGAGAATGCCCCACAGTAAACAAACTTGCACCAGAGCGTAAGGGGCTGGCATACACATGCAGACGGTCTATCGGGTATACGAGGGAGCGCGCGAGCCGCATCGGCTTGCAGTCGAGCGCACGGCCGAGCTACTCGGTCGCGGCGGCCTGGCGCTTATTCCAACCGAGACGGTCTACGGTGTCGCCGTGGCGGTCAACGCCTTCTCGGATGCCGTTCCACAAGATACAAGTGAACCTCTGCCGTGGCCGCGCGATCCGCAGGCCACCGTCAACGGCGCCGCGGTCCCCGCACTCGGCACCGGCTATCGTCGTATCTTTACCCTCAAGCAGCGCGAGCTCACCCAAACGGTTGCCTGGCTGGTCGATGATGCCGAGGCACTCGACCGCTATGGCGTGGATATCCCTAACGAGGCCCGCGTGCTCGCCCGACGATGCTGGCCGGGCGCCCTGACTATCGTGGTTAAGGCGGCCCCCTGCGTGCCGACCTTTATGCGCGCCGCCGACGACACGGTGGCACTTCGCGCTTCGGCCTCGCCCGTGGTGCAGGCGCTCATCCGCGCCTGCGGCAGCCCTCTTGCCTGCACCAGCGCCAACACGCATGGCGCGCCCGCGCCGGCAAGTTTTGTCACGGTGGAGGAGCGCATCCTGGAGGGGGTCGATGTGGCCGTCGACGCCGGTGAGACCCCGTGTCGCGACGCCTCAACCATCGTGTCGTTTCAGCACGGCGAGCTCCAGATCCTGCGCCAAGGCGCGCTTCCCGCATCAGAGATCGAACGGGTCCTGTCCGACCCGATGCAATAGAAAGGTGTAAGCGATGTCGTTGAATCTAGGCAGCCTGGGCATGGAAGACGCCTCGTTTAGCTTTGGCGGTTCCTACATCATGGCGCTCGACTGCGGCACTACCTCGGTACTCGCGACCATCGTCGACGAGTACGGCTGCATCGTCGCCCAGGCGCGCCGTAGCGTCAAAACCAGCTTCCCGCGTCCCGGCTGGGTGGAGCAGGATCCCACGGAGGTGCTTGCCAGCCAGATCGGCGTGATGATGGAGGTCCAGTTTAAGAGCGGCATCCATTCTGACCGCATTGCCGCCATCGGTATCTCCAACCAGCGCGAGACCACGGTGGTGTGGGACCGCATAAGCGGCCAACCCATCTATAACGCCATCGTGTGGCAATGCCGTCGCACCGCACCTCTGATCGACGAGCTGGTCGAGCAGGGCGCAGAAGAACTGGTGCGCTCCCGCACGGGACTCACGCTCGACCCGTATTTCTCGGCCTCCAAGGTGCAGTGGATTCTCGACAACGTCGACGGCGCACGTGAGAGCGCGGCGGCGGGCGACCTCATGTTTGGCACCATCGACACCTGGCTCATCTACAACCTCACCGGCGGCCAGGTCTTTGCTACCGACTACACCAATGCCAGCCGCACGGCACTCTTTAATATCCATACGCTCGATTGGGACGACGACCTGCTGGCACTCTTTGACGTTCCACGTTCCATGATGCCCGAGGTTCGCTGGAGCTCGGGCGACTACGGCCGCGTCGCGAGCGACATCATGACCAACATGCCGCCCATCATGGGCGTGGCGGGCGACCAGCAGGCGTCGCTGTTCGGCCACTGCTGTTTCCGTCCCGGCCAGACCAAAAACACCTATGGCACGGGCTGCTTTATGCTCATGAACACCGGCGACGAGATCGTCGAATCCAAGAATGGCCTGGTCTCCACCATCGGTATCGCTGCGGACGGCAAAGTCAGCTATGCGCTCGAGGGCTCTATTTTTGCCGCCGGCTCAACGATGAACTGGCTGCGCAACAACATGGGCATCATCTCGAGCGTGAGCGAGTCTGCGCAACTTGCCGCTTCGATCAACGACAACGAGGGCTGCTACTTCGTCCCCGCCTTCGCTGGCCTGGGCGCCCCCTGGTGGGACCCGCGTGCTCGCGGTATCGTGTGCGGCCTGACCGGTGCCTCGAGTCGCGCGACCATTGTGCGTGCGGCCTGCGAGTCCATGGCCTACCAGAGTTATGACGTGCTGCGCGCCATGGAGCAGGACGTGGGACTTTCGATTGAGCGCCTGTCCGTCGATGGCGGTGCCTCGCGCAACGAGTTCATCATGCAATTTCAGGCCGATCTGCTGGATATCCCCGTGCTGCAGTGCGAGACGGTGGAGACCACGGCGATCGGCGCCGCGTACTTGGCGGGCCTTGCCGTCGGCTATTGGGAGGACCTGGAGGAGCTGGAGCAAAACGCTCAGATCGTTAAGACCTTCCTTCCCCATATGTCCGCCGAGCGCCGCGAGCAAAACCTGGCGGGCTGGCATGATGCCGTCAAACGCTCGCTCAACACCGTACAGTAGGGCTGCGACGAGCTGCTCGATACAACAAACCGTTAAACTTATGCACGGCGCGCGGCAACAACATCGCCATGCGCCTTGTCAGCAAGGTCATTTTCCGGCCGCAACGAAAGGGGCAATCAACCCATGACCGTCACCTACGATACGTCCCGTGTGACCCTTGTCGATCACCCGCTCGTCCAGCACAAGCTGTCGATCCTGCGCGACAAGGAGACCGGCACCAACCAGTTCCGCCAGCTCGTGCGCGAGCTCGCACTTTTTGACGGCTACGAGGCCATGCGCGACCTGTCCATGGAAGACGTCGAGGTCGAGACCCCCATCACCACTGCCACGTTTAAGCAGCTTGCCGGCAAGAAGCTCGCCATCGTTCCCATCCTGCGCGCGGGTCTCGGCATGGTCGATGGCATCCTCGACTTGGTACCCTCCGCTCGCGTGGGCCACATCGGTATGGAGCGCGACGAGGTTACCCACGAGCCGCATGAGTATTACTGCAAGATGCCCAAGGATATCGACCAGCGCATCTGCCTGGTTGTCGACCCCATGCTCGCCACGGGCGGTTCGGCCGAGATGGCCATCAGCTACCTGCGCGAGCGCGGTGTCAAGGACATCCGCATGCTGTGCATCGTCGCCGCGCCCGAGGGCCTCAAGTCACTGACTGAAAAGGACCCCGACGTACATATTTATACGTGCGCCATCGACGACCATCTCAACGAGGCCGCCTACATCGTTCCCGGCCTGGGCGACGCCGGCGACCGCATCTACGGCACGCTGTAATCTCTGGGCCATACCGGCTAACGTCGAAAATACGAAGAAATGGTGCGCGCGGGCGAGCAAAAGACGTCCACGCGCACTCCTGTTAACGGACGTTTTGAGCTGAGGGGTTCGAAAAAACGTATTACCGTACCTGCGGCATAAAGAAGGCCTTAAGAAAACGTACAGGTGCGTATTAGCCGTTTGTTTTACGGTTGTACTTTAGCGATTGGCTCGTACAATAGTCACCAATGTTTGGCGGGAACTGTTCTGTGAGGCGTTAAAAAGGAAAGTGAGGACGCCAGTGTTTCAGATAGCCGATCTGCTCGCTATCGTTGCAGGCGCCATCGCGGGCGCAATTGCCTTCCTTCCCTTTGTCTTTACGCTCAAGCCGGTTCTTGACGATAAACAGAATGCAGACATGCTCAAGGGTATGGTGAGTCTGGCGGTCTCGGCAGTCGCCCTGCTCGTCTTTACCCTGGTTGTGTTTGCGTTGTTCGGAGAGGCATTTCGTATGTTCCTCCTGGGCGAGGCGATCGGCTTCGTGGCCTTTATGGCCGCCTGCACGGTTCGTGTCGCCAAGGCGCTGCGAGATCCTCATGAGGTCGAAAGGTAAGTCGTGGAAATTTTTGAAAAGCTGCCTGATGAGATTAATCATCTGGTCAGCGAGTTCAGCTCCACCCCTGTCGTGGGCGATCTGAGCTGCGGCATCACGCAGTACTCGTTTTGGCTGATCGTCTCCACGATCGTGCTCCTGATCGTCCTGGCCGTGTTCAAGAAGAAGCAGACTCTGGTTCCCAAGGGCTTCTTCGTCAACGGTTTCGAGTACATCATCGAGTACGTCGAGAACGATATCGGCAAGGGCGTCGTGGGTGAGAACTGGAAGAAGCACTTCCCGTTCCTGTGCTCGCTTTTCCTGTTCATCCTGATCAATAACATGATCGGCCTGATCCCGGGAATGAAGCCCGGCACCGGCGCAATCGGTTCCACCGCCGCGCTCGCCATCTTCGCCTTCGTGTACTTCATCTACTACGGATGCAAGGCTCACGGCGTGATCGGCTACATCAAGAGCCTCGCCCCGCAGGGCGTGAGCTTCCCGATGAACGTGCTCGTGTGGGTCGTCGAGCTTTTCTCGACCTTCCTGCGCCTCATCACGCTCGCCGTCCGTCTGTTCTGCAACATGTTCGCAGGACACGTGGTCATGGGCTCGTTCGCCATCATGGCGAGCATGTTCATGCAGCCGCTGCTTCAGCAGGCTTCCGCGGCCCACGCCGTCGGCGCCCTGCCTTCGCTGGCCTGGCTTGCCATCCTCATCCTGATCTATGCGATCGAGCTTGTGGTCGGCGCCATCCAGGCTTACGTCTTCACGGTCCTTACCGCCGTGTATGTCTCCGAGGCAGAGGAGGTCGCGGAGGAGGAGTAATCTTCCGTTCGTGCCTTAAAGGTAAGGCAATTCGTTAAACCGCCGGTGCCCGTACCCATGGAGCCCGGCAGTTATAAAAAGGTTATCCTGCGTGAAATAAGACACGCACGACAAAGGAGGAATCGTGGGAGTTATCGGTTACGGTCTCGGTGTTATCGGCGCTGGTCTTGCTATCGGCCTGTCTGCTCTGGGTGCTACGGGTGCTATGGCCCGTCAGCCTGAGGTCCAGGGCCGCGTGTTCACCGTCTTCATCATGGGCTCCGCCTTCGGCGAGGCTCTGGCTCTGATCGGCTTCGTTGTCGCGCTGATCGTTAAATAGCACGGAGCGTCAAGTATGAATCTTTCATCCCAGAAGAGCGCGATCGCACTCTCCGCGTCCGCGGCCGCGCTGCTTATGCCGGTTTCCGCGTTCGCCGAGGACGGCGCTGCCGGTGCGGACATCCTCATCCCTAAGATGGCGGAGTTCATCCCGGCGCTTATCGCCTTCCTGATCATCTGGATCGTGCTGGCAAAGGTCGCCCTGCCGGGCATCATGAAAACCATGGAGGAGCGCGGCAAGAAGATCGAGGAGAGCCTCGACGAGGCCGAGAAGACCAAGCAGGAGGCCATCGCCAAGCGCGCTGAGTCCGACTCGATCGTCACCGACGCCCGTCGTCAGGCTGCCGACATCGTTCTCGAGGCCCGTAAGGACGCCGAGTCCGAGCGCGCCCGTATCATCGAGGCTGCTCACAAGGAGGCCGAGGAGATCATCGCCAAGGCCCATACGACCGTCGAGGACGAGCGCAAGTCCATCTACGCCGGTGCCGCGAGCTCCATCGCCGACCTGTCCGTTGCCGTCGCCACCAAGATCGTGGGCGAGGCACTCGAGGACGAGTCCGAGCAGAAGAAGCTCATCGAGCGCTACATCCAGGAAGCAGGTAGCCTGAATGCCGACTAGCCGCTATCAGGACAAGGTACTCGAGACCTACGCGCGCTCCCTTTTGGAAGCCGCCAAGGCCGAGAACCATGTGTTCGAGGACCTCGAGATGATCGAGCGCCTGGCTAGCGCCAGCCCTGAGATCGTCGCCGTGCTCGACACCATGTCCAAGCGCGACCAGCTCGACCTTCTTCCCAAGGTGGCAGCTGCCTTTAAGTATGTTGCCGAGGAAGACGAGGATGTAGTGGGCGTGACCGTCACCACGGCGATCCCGCTCGACGACGAGCTGCGTCAAACCATCACTAAGAAATGCGAGCAGGACTTCGGCCGCAAGGTATTCCTTATCGAGCAGGTCGACCCGTCTATCGTGGGCGGCCTGGTGCTCGAGGCCCGCGGCGAGCGTCGTGACATCTCCGTCAAGACGCAGCTGCGCATCGCGCAGGAGACCCTCGCAAACTCTGCTAATTCGTACGGAGGTGAAGCCTAATGTCCGAAACCCTCAATGCCCAGGATATCGCCAAGAAACTGCAGGAGCAGCTCACGAGCCTCTCCGCGACGGTCGATACGCATGAGGTTTCAACGGTCGACGAGGTAGGCGACGGCATCGCGCGCGTCTCCGGCCTCAAGAGCGCCATGGCAGGCGAGCTTCTGGAGTTCAAGAGCTCCGATACCGGTGAGACCGTCTTCGGCCTTGCCCAGAACCTTGACCGTGACGAGGTCGGCGCCGTTCTGTTTGGTGCCGTCGACTCCATCAAGGAAGGCGACGAGTGCCGCACCACTGGCCGCATTATGGATATCCCCGTGAGCCGCGCCATGCTCGGCCGCGTCGTCAATCCGCTCGGCCAGCCTATCGACGGCCTGGGTGACATCGTCGCCACGCACCGTCGCCCCATCGAGTTCAAGGCCCCCGGCGTCATCGATCGTACCCCGGTGTGCGAGCCGGTTCAGACCGGCCTGTTGGCCATCGACTCCATGGTGCCTATCGGCCGTGGCCAGCGTGAGCTCATCATCGGCGACCGTAAGACCGGTAAGACCGCTATCGCCATCGACGCTATCCTCAACCAGCGCGGCAAGGGCATGGTCTGCATCTATGTCGCCATCGGCCAGAAGGCCTCCACGGTTGCCAACATCCGCGAGACCCTCGCTCAGCACGGTGCGCTCGATTACACCATCATCGTTTCGGCCACCGCTGCCGATTCCGCCCCTATGCAGTACATCGCGCCTATGGCCGGTGCCGCTATCGGCGAGTTCTTCATGTACAACGGCGAGGACGGCAAGCCCGCCAGCGAGACCAACCCCGGCGGCCACGTGCTCGTCATCTACGACGACCTGTCCAAGCAGGCTGTGGCCTACCGTCAGATGTCGCTGACGCTGCATCGTCCGCCCGGACGCGAGGCCTATCCTGGCGACATCTTCTACCTGCACTCTCGTCTGCTCGAGCGTGCCGTCAAGATGTCCAAGAAGAACGGTTATGGCTCCATGACGGCTCTTCCGATCATCGAGACCCAGGACGGCGACGTCTCGGCCTACATTCCGACCAACGTCATTTCCATTACCGATGGTCAGATCTACCTGCAGTCCGAGCTCTTCTTCCAGGGCCAGCGCCCGGCAGTCGACGTGGGCATTTCCGTGTCCCGCGTCGGTGGCGACGCGCAGACCAAGGCTATGAAGCAGGTCGCCGGCAACCTCCGTCTGGACCTCGCTTCGTACCAGGAGCTCGCCGGCTTTACGCAGTTCGGCTCCGACCTCGACGAGGCTACTCAGAAGCAGCTGACCCATGGTGCCCGCATGACAGAGCTCCTGAAGCAGCCGCGTTACAAGCCGTTTGAGGTTGGCGAGCAGATCGTTACGCTGTTCGCTGGCAACGAGGGCTTCCTGGATGACCTGGAGATCGCCGACGTGCTGCCTTTCCGTGCCGAGCTCATCGAGTACATGGACAATGGCTTTGGCTCGCTGCTCGACAAGGTTCGCGCCAAGAAGATCGATGATGACACCAAGGCTGAGCTCTTGCGCGTCATCGGCGACTTCAAGCAGCAGTTCATGGCCAAGCACCATTCGGATGTTTCTGGATCAGAGGAGAACTAAGCCCCATGGCCAACCTTCGCGACATTAAGAAGCGAATCTCCTCGGTTACCACGACCAAGCAGATCACGCGCACGATGGAGATGGTCTCTACGGCCAAGATCCGTCGTGCCCTCGATCGCTCCAAGCAGGCCGAGCCCTATAAGGAGGCGCTGACCGACGTCATGTTGACGGTCGCCGGCGACGCCTCCTGTTCGGGCACCGATCCCATGCTGCAGAAGCATGAGAGCGTCAAGCATGGCCTGATTGTCGTTATTGCCTCGGACCGCGGCCTTGCCGGTGGTTTCAATACGACGGTGGAGCGCACGGCCGAAAAGCTCGCCGCTTCTTGGGCGAACGACGGCATCGAGTGCGAGATCATCGCGTGCGGGCGCAAACCGGCCACGTATTTCCGTGACCGCGCAAACGTCGTCATGCACTTTGAGGGCAACTCCTCCGAGCCCGATTTCAATCAGGCCCGCATGATCTCCTCTCATATCTGCGATGCGTATCGTGCCGGTGAGCTTGACCGTGTCGAGCTTGTCTACCACCACGCCAAGAACCGCGTGGATCAGGAGCTTCGCGTCGAGCATCTGTTGCCGCTCGACCCCGAGATGATCGCTATGGCCCACGGTCCGCGTAAGAACGAGACCGACGCCCCTAAGCGCATCTCGTCCACGTTCGAGTTCGTGCCCTCTCCCGAGCATGTTCTCGGCAAGCTTGTGCCGTCTTATATCCTGACGGTCATCTACCAGGCCCTGATCGATTCGGCGGCTGCCGAGCAGGGTGCACGCCGCAAGGCCATGCACTCCGCGACGGAAAACGCCACCGCGATCATCTCGACCCTTACCCGCACGTATAGTCGCGTGCGCCAGGCTTCGATCACGACCGAGATTAACGAGATCGTCGGCGGAGCCTCAGCATTGGAGGAACAGTAATGGCTAATAACACCGTACAGCTTGCGGTCGAGGAAGCCACCAAGAAGACGACTGCCGGTGATGGTCGCATCGTGCGAATCATCGGCCCTGTCGTCGACGTCAAGTTTGACGGCGCGGTGCCCCCGATCTACAACGCGCTCACGGTCGAGGCCGAGACCCCGATCGGTCATCTGAGCACGATCCTCGAGGTCGAGAGCCAGCTTCCGGGCGGCGTCGTCCGCACGGTCGCCATGTCCTCGACCGATGGCCTGCAGCGCGGCCTCATCGCCACCGATACCGGTGAGCCCATGAAGATGCCCGTTGGTCCCAAGACGCTCGGCCGCATTTGGAACGTCATGGGTAAGCCCGTCGACGGCAAGCCCATGCCCGAGGTGGAGGAGTTCTACCCCATCCACCACGCGGCGCCCCGCTTTGACGAGCTCACCACCAAGACCGAGATCTTCGAGACCGGCATTAAGGCCGTCGACCTGCTTGAGCCCTACATCCGTGGCGGCAAGACAGGCCTGTTCGGCGGCGCCGGCGTCGGCAAGACCGTTTTGATTCAGGAGCTCATCAACAACCTCGCCCAGGAGCACGGCGGCACCTCGGTGTTCACCGGCGTCGGCGAGCGTACCCGTGAGGGTACCGACCTTTATCTCGAGATGAGCGAGTCGGGCGTTATCGACAAGACTTGCTTGGTCTATGGTCAGATGAACGAGCCGCCTGGAGCGCGTCTGCGCATCGGTCTGGCCGGCCTTACCACCGCTGAGTACTTCCGCGATCGTGGCCAGGACGTTCTGCTGTTCATCGATAACATCTTCCGCTTCTCCCAGGCCGGTTCCGAGGTTTCCGCACTGCTGGGTCGTATGCCTTCTGCCGTTGGTTACCAGCCCACGCTGGCTACCGAGATGGGTGACCTCCAGGAGCGCATCACCTCGACCAAGACGGGCTCCATTACCTCCGTCCAGGCCGTTTACGTCCCTGCAGACGACCTGACCGACCCGGCGCCTGCCACGACGTTTACGCACCTCGACGCCACCACGGTTCTTTCGCGTAACATTTCGTCGCTCGGTCTGTTCCCGGCTATCGACCCGCTCGCGTCTTCTTCGGACGCCCTCGATCCCTCGATCGTTGGCGAGGAGCACTACCGTGTCGCCGTCAAGGTCCAGGAGCTCCTGCAGGAGTACTCCGACCTTCAGGACATCATCGCCATTCTGGGTATGGACGAGCTGTCCGAGGAGCAGCGCCTTACGGTCAACCGTGCCCGTAAGATCCAGCAGTTCCTCTCCCAGTCCTTCCACGTCGCCGAGAAGTTCACCGGCAACCCCGGTGTCTACGTCCGCGTCGAGGATACCGTCCGCTCCTTCGCCGAGATTGTCGACGGCAAGGCCGATGACCTGCCCGAGCAGGCATTCCGCTATGCCTCCACGATTGAGGACGTGCGTGAGCGCGCCCGCAAGATGGAGGAGAAGTAGGTTATGCGTATCCGCATCGTGTGCCCCGTGAGCCTCGCCTATGAGGGTGACGCTGCGTTTGTGTCGATTCCGTCTACGGATGGCGAGTTTGGCGTTTTACCTGCTCACTCCAGCGAAATCTGCACGATCGACCGCGGTTACGTTCGCGTTTCCGATAAGGCCATGGGCACTGTCGACCACACGTTTGCCGTGGCCGGCGGCTATGCCCAGGTTGCGGACGATGTCGTGACCGTCCTCGCCGAGCGCGCTTGCGATTTGGCGACCGTCGACGCCGACAAGGTTAAAGCTGATATTCAAGGTTTTGAAGAGAAGCTGGGTAATTTGTCGGAGGATGATGCACGCCGCGCCTACCTCTATAATGAAATCGCATGGTGTAAGCTCAAGCTTGCCCAATAGTCAAACGTTTTGGCGTTCGACCATTTGCGAACACATCATGCCCGGGATGGCTCAGCCACCCCGGGCATGCTTTTTGAAAGGGTAGACCTTGGATATTATCCGCGTTGAGGGTGGCCACGCCATCGGAGGCTCCGTGCCCGTCTCGGGTGCAAAGAATTCCGCACTCAAACTCATGGCTGCAACGCTTCTGGCGCCGGGCAAGACAACGCTTCAGAACGTGCCCGATATTTCCGATGTCCACGTTATGGGCAAGGTACTCAAGGGCATGGGCGCCACAATCGAAGTTCTCGATGAGCACACGCTCGAAATCGATACTTCCCAGGTTGATTCTTGGGAGGCTCCCTACGAGCTCGTCGCCAAGATGCGCGCCTCCACGGCTGTGATGGGCCCCCTGCTGGGTCGTTTCCATCGCGCCAAGATCGCCATGCCGGGCGGCTGCAACCTGGGTGCCCGCAAGATCGATATGCATATCCTGGGTCTCGAGGCTCTGGGCGTCGAGTTCGACACCGCCCACGGCTACATCAACGCCAGTGCTTCCCAGGGCCTGCGCGGCACCACCGTCACGCTCGAGTTCGCGAGCGTGGGTGCTACCGAGAACCTCATCATGGCTGCCGT
>JAXJLC010000014.1:0-3198 GCA_036297365.1 Collinsella sp. | reverse complement strand
GATTACGAGCGACATGTGAACCGCGAGCGCGCACGCGCACGCGGTTCACATGTCGCTCGTAATCACCCGATTCCAGCAAACGCGCCAAGGCAACCTGGTCAACAGAGCTCACCGAAGAGGCGTAAAAACCAAGGTTGTGCCTAAACCGCTCCATCAGCTCATCGGGCAACACCATATACGCCAAACGCAACGCCGATGAAAGGCTCTTCGAAAACGTGTTGGTGTAAATAACCGACTGGGCGGCATCGATTGACGCGAGCGCGGGAATCGGCTTGCCGGCAAGGCGAAACTCACAATCGAAGTCGTCTTCGATGAGATATCGGCCCGGCTGCTCGGCGGCCCAGCTCAGCAGCGCATAGCGACGTGCAATGCTCGTCACAAGGCCGGTCGGATACTGATGGGACGGCATCAGGTGAAGAACGTCGGTCCCGGTTTTCTGCAGAGCGCTCAAATCCACGCCCTCACCATCCAACGGGATATGCCGAACTTTGCAACCCATAGCCTGATAGATGCGCGTCAGGCGCAAATAGCCCGGATCTTCAACGGCATACACCTTGTCGGCTCCAAGCAGCTGAACCAACATGGTATCGAGCAGCTGGGCGCCCGCACCGATAACGATGTTGTCGGGATCGATATTCATGCCCCTCGTCCCACGCAGATGGTGAGCGATAGCGCGTCGTAGCCGAGCGGTGCCCTGTGCCGGTGCGGGCGAAAAGATCTCGCGCTCGTCTTCGGATGTCAACGTCGCCCGCAGTGCGCTTTGCCAAAGCCGCGCCGCCTCCAAAGCGGAAGGAGAGAGCGGGGCGAATTGCTCGGTCCGTCCGTTGACATCATGCGCGCTGGGGCCCACAGAGACGGTATCTCGGTCGATGCCCCCCGCAGCCAAAGGCAAAACCGGTGCATCCGAAAGCTCGCAAGCGTAGTAGCCACGCCGCGGCTTTGAGCAAATATAGCCCTCGGCAAGTAACTGGCTATATGCATTCTCGATGGTAATGACACTGATTCCCAGATGACTGGCAAAGGCGCGCTTAGACGGCAAATGCTCCCCCGCCGCAATGCGTCCAGCTACGATATCATCTCGAATTTGCTGGTAAACATACTCGTAGAGCGATGCTCCGCCGCGTTGTTCCAAATTGTAGTCAAGCATGAGCCTATCACCTGACCTTATTAAGTCATTCAATCTGGTATTAGTCTGATCTTGTCATTATCTCGAAAACTGAGTATTTCGCCATACCCAGCTCCCCGATAGGATGTTCCGTCAAGCAATGCACATGCCAACCAAGGGAGCAACCATGGCAGAACAGACCAGCAAGGCCGATCGCGTCAAACTCAACCGCGAACTCGCGCAGATGCTCAAGGGCGGCGTCATCATGGACGTCACCACGCCCGAGCAGGCGCGCATCGCCGAGGAGGCAGGCGCCTGCGCCGTCATGGCTCTCGAGCGCATCCCGGCCGACATCCGCGCCGCAGGCGGTGTGTCGCGCATGAGCGACCCCAAGATGATCAAGGGCATCCAAGAGGCCGTCTCCATCCCCGTCATGGCCAAGTGCCGCATCGGTCACATCGTCGAGGCGCAGGTCCTTCAAGCCATCGAGATCGACTACATAGATGAATCCGAGGTTCTCTCCCCCGCCGACGATGTCTACCACATCGACAAGACCCAGTTTGACGTCCCGTTTGTCTGCGGTGCCCGCGACCTGGGCGAGGCACTGCGCCGCGTCGCCGAGGGCGCCACGATGATCCGCACCAAGGGCGAGCCGGGCACGGGCGACGTGGTCCAAGCCGTGCGCCACATGCGCAAGATCCAAAAGCAGATCCGCGACATAGTTGCCCTGCGTGACGACGAGCTCTTTGAGGCAGCCAAGCAGCTGCAGGTTCCGGTCGAGCTCGTGCGCGAGGTCCATGCCACGGGCAAGCTTCCCGTCGTGAACTTTGCCGCCGGCGGCGTAGCGACCCCCGCCGACGCCGCGCTGATGATGCAGCTGGGCGCCGAAGGCGTCTTTGTCGGCTCGGGCATCTTTAAGAGCGGCGACCCCGCCAAGCGCGCAGCCGCCATCGTCAAGGCCGTGGCCAACTTCACCGACGCCAAGCTCATCGCCGAGCTTTCGGAGGACCTAGGCGAGGCCATGGTGGGCATCAACGCCGACGAGATCGAGATCATCATGGAGGAGCGCGGACGCTAGTCCAGCAGAAAGGATCGCACATGAGCGATTACGCAGACCAGACGGTCGCCGTGCTGGCGGTCCAAGGTGCTTTTGCCGAGCACGAGGCGAGGCTATCCGAGCTGGGCGCACACTGTATTGAGCTGAGGCAGGCGGCTGATTTGAAGCAGGACTTTGACCGTCTGGTACTTCCCGGCGGCGAGTCTACCGTTCAAGGGAAGCTGCTTGATGAGTTGGGCATGCTCGAGGAGCTTCGCGCCCGCATTGTTGAAGGCATGCCCGTCCTGGGCACCTGCGCCGGCCTGATTCTGCTGGCTCACGACCTTGCCGCCCATGACGATAAGGGCACGCCGCGTTTGGCAACCATGGACGTACTTGTCGAGCGCAATGCCTACGGCAGGCAGCTCGGCAGCTTTCGAACCAAGGGACAGGTAGCCGGCATCGACGGTCAAGTGCCGCTGACGTTTATCCGCGCACCCCGCATCGTCGAGGTCCACGGCGACGCAAAGGCCCTAGCGAAAGTCGACGGACGCATCGTCGCCGCCCGCCAGGGCAACCAGCTCGGCGTAACCTTCCACCCCGAACTCGATAAAGACATCCGCCTCCACGAGCTCTTCCTACAAATATAGGCATCGAAATCAACAAACGAAACGAGAGTGGACAATCTCCCACTTTGAGCTTGAATGCAGGCTCAAACCGGGAGATTATCCACTCTCATGCTACGTAGTCGTTGGGGACGTTCTTAAACGACTAGTCAAACAAGAACGTTCCCAACGACTAGTCATTTAAGAACGTCCCCAACGACTACCTTTTTGGCAAGTTTGAATCAAGGCGACGCCGATGTTTTGGTACCGACAGCGAAAACCCGCCAGAGCGAGGGAGGCCCTTTTGGGGCGAGATGACGCCATAGGTTGAGCATAAGTCAGCGAGCGGGTCGCATTTGAGGCAAGGTGACGTGAAACGAAAGGGCGCTGACCTTCTGGTCGCGCCCTTGAAGTTGAACGTCAGATTGTCCAAATGCGGCCCGCGCAGCGTC
>JAXJLC010000013.1:0-4330 GCA_036297365.1 Collinsella sp. | reverse complement strand
TTCCTTGAGCATCGTCAGCTGCAGGCGGGGCAGCTCAGTCGTAACGTCGTTCTCCGTCAGACGCCACGGTATCTCGGGATGACGGCGCATGGTGCCGGTGCCAGAGCACGGCGCATCGATAAACACCGTGTCGAACAGGGCGGGCTCGCCAAGCATCGCGTCAAAGGACGTAAGCACCTCATTGAGCTCGCAGGCATCGCCCGACACCGTACGCACACCCGTAATACCCGCCTTATGCAGGCGCGCGAGATTCTGATCGCACTTGCGATCGTGCAGGTCGAGCGCGGTATGCTGACGCTCGTATCCGGCACGCTTGGCCTGGCACATCATCACATAGGTCTTGGTGCCACGACCGGCACCAATCTCAAGGCAGCTACCAGGGCGCGTGGCAGCCGTGGCGATAAGCTGCGCGTTGAGATCAGATGCCACCGCGGCAGCACGCTCAAACACACCCGAAGCAACGGTAACCTGGGCATCAACCGGGGCATGGCAGCCCGGGAAGACAGGCGCGACGAGCTGCGAGATATACGGATCTGGCTTAGTCGCAAAGGCGTTCTCATGCAGGGCCAGCGGTGCGGGGGCCAGATTACCGGCAAAGTTAAGCGCGCCCTCCGGTGTGTCAAACGAAGCCATAATACGAGCGCACAGCCAACGCGGCAGACCCATCAGGCGCGACAGACGAACCAAGCGTCGCTCAGACTCGTCTACATCGGACGCAGTGGCAAAGTTCTCAACGTTGTCCGCGACCTTATGCAGCACGGCATTAGCCAAACCTGCGGCAGACTTAGCTCCGCTGCGCACCAGCTCAACGCCCTGACTCACCGCAACGCGGCCAGGCGTATGTAGATAGAGCATCTCAAAGGCCGAGATACGAAGCGCCATGCGAACACGCGGCGCAACCTTTTTAGGCTTATCAAGAAACTGATCGAGCAGCTCGTCCAAAATACCTTGCGTGGCGGCCACACCGAGCGCCAAGCGGGCGGCAAAAGCAGAATCGCGCTGGTCAATGGCCTTGGCAGATGCGCGAGAGGACAGCACGTCGCGCGCATACATGCCGCGGCGATCGGCCTCCATTAGCACATAGAGCGCAAGCTTGCGCGCGGGAGACAGCTTGCTCATGACAAAACACCCCACGAAAGATCGGCACCCTGCAGGCCGGCAGCCCAGGCAGAAGCAGCCATAGCACGCTTGCCATCGGGCTTAACCTCGAGCAACTCAACCGAGCCATCGGAAAGACCCAGGTAAACACGCTTGGCCTTTACGAGAACCTGACCCTCGCCAAGCGACACATCAGCCGGCGCAGCATCGAGCACACGCACGGTCTTGCCGGCAATCACGCAACGAGCAGGCGCGGTATCAGACGAGGCAAGCACATGACGAACGCAATCGAGCGCCGCCATCTGCGGATCCAGACGCATCTCCTGCTTAGAAATCTTGGCAGCATGGGTCACAAGCGACTCATCCTGCTCAGTCCAGACAGCCGAGCCATCGGCAAGCAAGGGAAGCGTATCGGCCAGCAACTTACCGCCCAGCTCACCAAGCTCCATGGTCAGCGCCTCAGCATGTTTACCGGCAACCGACGTGGAAGCCTGAGCACAATAAGCACCAGTATCCACGCCATGCCCAATGCGCATAATGGAAACGCCAGCAACCTCATCACCAGCAAGAATGGCACGCTGAATAGGAGCAGCCCCACGCCAACGAGGCAGCAAGGACGCATGAACATTCACAATGCCGAGCGGCGCCATATGCAGCACGTCATCCGGCAAAATGCAACCATAGGCAGCCACACAGAAAATGTCAGCCTGGGCAGTCTTAAGCGCCTCAACGACCTCAGGCGTCATACGATTAGCCTCAATAACCGGCAACCCCAGCTCAAGCGCCTTAGCCTTAACAGGAGACGGCTCCAACTTTTTACCACGCCCACGAACAGCATCGGGACGAGTAACAACAAGCGCAATCTCATTACCAGCCTCAACAAGCGAAGTCAGCGAAGGCACAGCAAAATCGGGCGTACCCATAAACACAATACGCATAAAGGACATCTCCCCTCAACCAAAGCCGAGACAGCTACAAAAGAAGCGTTCCAGGTCGCAAGCGCACCTAGCCGCAAGAACAATCAACAAAGACAAATATACCCAAAACCAAAGAAAGAGCCGCAATAAAAGCAGCTCTTCCAACAAAGCAATTATCAGCGAAGACGCCCCTCCCGGGCCCAACGGCACCCGGGCGAACCGAGCCAGAACAACGCAGTCCCCGGTGCTGAGCGCCCACATATCGTCCCGCGCGCAGTTTCGCAGCAAAGCGAGAATGTTTGAGCACGGGATGATATGTGGGCGCTCAGCACCGGGGACGATGGGACCTACTCCGTCTCGCCCGGTCGAGCGCCGCGGGCCAGGGCGTCCTGGTACTCCTTGACTGCCTTGATCCTCTGCATGGGCTTGAGTCGCTCAAACATGGTATTGCCGTGCAGATGATCGATCTCGTGCTGCAGGCACACGCAGAACAGGTCGCCCGAGGCCTCGTAGCGAATCAGGTTGGCATCCAGGTCGTACGCCTCGACGACGACATGGTCGGGACGCTCAATCTCGCAGCTAATACCAGGAATGGAAAGGCAGCCCTCGCTAAACGGCACCAGATGGTCGCTCTGCTCCACGATCACGGGATTAATGAGCACGTACGGATCGTAGTCGCTCTTGTCGCTGTAGTCGCAGTCGATGGTGACCAGCTGAATGAGCTCGCCGATCTGCGGGGCAGCCAGGCCGCAGCCGCCGTTCTCGAACATCATCTTCTTCATCTTCTCGGCAAGTGCCTCGATCGCCGGGGTGATCTCCTCGATGACGGCGCACTCCTGGCGCAGACGAGGGTCAGGCGACAGTACGATTCCGTTGGCTTCCATGGCCATCCTTTCGGGTTGTTACATCAAATCATAGGCGTCGACGTCAACGCTCACGCTCACGCCGCGCACGGAGCCCACCTCTTTGAGGCAGGCGTCGATATCATCAGAGACATGGTACCCCACGGGCGACTTCACAAGCAGATGGAAGCGGTAACGGTCCTTGGCTCTCTCGATTACACACGAAGCCGGGCCCAGCACCTGCGGCACGGCACTCCCCGCCCGCAAAAAGTCGGGCGCGGCGGCATGCCAGCGGCGCTTAAGAAGCTTTGCGATACGTCCGATGTAGTTCTGCGCGTCGTCTCGGTTCGCCGACCACACCAAGATGTTGACCAGGCGAACAATCGGCGGGTACAGCGCGTCGCGGCGCTGATCCAGGTCGTAGTCGGTAAAGATCGAACGATCGTGCTCAGCGACGGCGCGAATGACCGGATCCTCGGGCAGGTAGGTCTGGATGATAACCTCGCCGGGGCGATCGCCGCGGCCGGCACGGCCTGCAACCTGCTCCAGCAGATCGTAGGCGCGCTCCCCCGCTCTAAAATCGGGCAGCTTTAGCGCAAAGTCGGCATTGACCACGCCCACCAGCGTGACCTCGGGAAAGTCAAGGCCCTTTGCAATCATCTGGGTGCCCAGCAGCACCGCGCAATCGGCGGCATCGAACTGCTCGAGCAGCTTTTTGTGCGCGTCCTTGCCGCGCGTGGAATCGGCATCCATGCGAATGATGGCGACGTCGTCGGGCAGCATCTGGTGCAGTGCGTCCTCGATCTGCTGAGTGCCCAGGCCCATTTTTGCCAGGTAGCGACTGCCACATTTGGGGCAACGGCTCGTGGCCGCCGGATAGGGCTGCACGCGCCAAGACGAACCGCATGTGTGGCACTGCAGTGTATGGGTGCGCTCGTGATACGTAAGCGCGGTGGAGCAGTGGTTGCAGGTGGGGACGCAGCCGCACTCGCGGCACATCAGGAACGGCGCAAAGCCACGGCGGTTATGCAGCAGCACGGCCTTCTCGCGGCGCTCGACCACACGCTCAAGGCCTTCTATAAGCGGTTTTGAGAACATGGAGCGGCTACCGTGCGAGAACTCGCGACGCAGATCGGCAATGCGAACCGTGGGCAACACGGCGTGTCCCGGGCGCTCGGGCATCTCGACGCGCGTCCAGGTGGCACCGTTATACGTGCCACGGCGGCAGCGGTCGAGGGACTCGGCAGATGGCGTGGCGGAGCCCAACACGAGCGGGCAGCGGTAGCGCCGCGCCATCTCGGCTGCCACCTCGCGCACGTGGTAGCGCGGACTGGAGCCCTGCTTATAGCTAGTCTCGTGCTCCTCGTCGATGATGATGAGACCAAGGTCGCTGAGCGGGCAAAAGAGCGCCGAGCGGGCGCCGACGACCACGCGGGCCGCACCGCTGGCGACCATATCCCACTGGTCCAGGCG
>JAXJLC010000012.1:0-2626 GCA_036297365.1 Collinsella sp. | reverse complement strand
GCTACCTATACGCACAGCATGGCCGCGGCGCTCGAGGGCACCAAGACCGTGCTTGTCGACACGCGCAAGACCACACCGGGCATGCGCGTGTTTGAGAAGGCGGCGGTCGAGATCGGCGGCGGCAGCAACCACCGCTACAACCTTTCGACGGCCGTCATGCTCAAGGACAACCACATCGATGCCGCCGGTGGCGTGACGCGCGCGATCGAGATGGCGCGCGCCCACGCATCGTTTACCACGACGGTCGAGATCGAGTGCGAGAACCTGGACATGGTGCGCGAGGCCGTGGAGGCCGGCGCCGACATCATCATGTTCGACAACATGACCCATGACGACATGGCCGCCGCCATCGAGCTTATTGCCGGTCGCGCCAAGACCGAGTGTTCGGGCAACGTGGACGCCGACAATATTCGCGCCCTGGCCGACCTGGGCGTCGACTACATTAGCTCGGGCGCCCTGACGCACTCCGCGCCGATCCTTGACCTCTCGCTTAAGCACCTGCGTCTGCTGGACGGTAAATAATGAACGCCCGCGAGCGTCGCCGTGCCATCATGGCCGTGCTCGAGGGGGCCAAGGGGCCCGTATCGGGCAGCGCGCTTGCCCGCGAGGTGGGTGTGAGCCGCCAGATCGTGGTGCAGGACATCGCCCTGCTGCGCGCCGATGGGCACGATATCGTGGCGACCAACCGCGGCTACGTGCTGCAGGAGGCCCCCAGCAGCCCCGCCGTGCCTACGCGCTTGGTCAAGGTTCGCCACAGCGTGGAGCAGGCAGGCGATGAGCTCACGAGTATCGTCGACGCCGGCGGCGCCGTGCTCAACGTGATTGTCAATCACCGCGTGTACGGTAAGATTACGGCCGATCTGGACATCCGCAATCGTCGCGATGTCGAGCGCTATCTGCGCGATATCGAGAGTGGCAAGAGCTTTCCGCTGCTAACGGTGACGAGCGGCTATCACTTCCATCGCATTGCCGCGGACGACGAGCAAACCCTCGACGAGATCGAGGCCATGCTCAAAGAGAAGGGCTATCTGGCAGACCTAATGCCCTACGAGGACGATTTGTCCTAGCCCGACACCGTCCCCAATTAGCTGCCCACGAATGCAAAAGGAGGCCTCCGCGGCGATGCGGAGGCCTCCTTTTTGTGCACGGTGTACTTTTGAGTGTGCAGTGGGGGAGTTGTTACTCCTCGACGATCTCGGTGATCGCGCCAGCGGGGCAAGCGTCCTGGCAAGCGCCACAGGCGACGCAGGAGTCCTCGTCAGCGACGGTAGCGACGTCCTGGAGCTCCAGAACGCCAGCGGGGCAGGAGTCGACGCAAACGCCACAAGCGATGCACTCGTCGGCATCAATTACGGGATGAGCCATGGTAGTTTCCTCTCTGTTGACCGACGCTACAGACGATGCGCGCCGGTTTGATTCGGGCAAAAACATACCACGGGAGCGACCGTTTGCAATACCCTCTGGCCGGCATCTTCATACCGTTCGCCGAGTATGCCACGGCTTACTAAAAAACATGCAGGTGAGGCCGATGAGCTGCGCAAATGTTAGCTAAAGGTGACTTGAAATATAGGGCGATTGAGCGTGCTTGCGGAAACCGCATCCCATTATTTTGTCGAAAAACGGGTTGCAGTTTCCGGTTAGGCCCGCTAGCGGAAAATGCGAGCCGGTATCAGCTCTCAAAACGGGATACGGTTTCCGGTTGAGCCTTCAGACGGAAACTGCGACCTGGAATCCACGCTCAAACCGGGATGAGCTTTCCGCAAGACGGCCCCCAGGCACCCCCGGACGCAAACCTCAGCCATCTCTACATGGATCTCGATAGATTTGCCGAGAACTCAATCAGCGCATCTACCTGCGCATTTAAGAACCTAAACTCTCGGCAATAAGAAATCTTATATGAATTGACTTAGATTTTGTATATTCCGGCCCATAAGGGGATACACTACATCCTGAAAGACAAGCCGAAGCGCCGCGCGGCAGACCGCCGAGGCGGCGCGAACGCAAAAGAGAGAGGGAATTTCTAATGAGTAAGATTCTTGGTATCGACCTTGGTACTACTAACTCCGCAATGGCCGTTCTCGAGGGCGGTTCTCCGACCATTATCGTGAACGCCGAGGGCGACCGCACCACCCCGTCCGTCGTGGGCTTCCGTGCTGACGGCGACCGCGTCGTGGGTAAGGCCGCTAAGAACCAGGCTGTCACCAACCCCAAGAACACCGTGTTCTCCATCAAGCGCTTCATGGGCCGCAAGTACTCCGAGTGCACCTCCGAGATCAAGACCGTGCCGTACGAGGTCAAGGAGGGCCAGGGCGGCCGTGCCGTCGTCGATATCGAGGGCAAGGATTACACCGCCGAGCAGGTGAGCGCCATGACGCTCGCCAAGATGAAGGCTGACGCCGAGAAGTATCTGGGCGAGACCGTCACCGACGCCGTCATCACCGTCCCGGCCTACTTCAACGACGCCCAGCGTCAGGCCACCAAGGACGCCGGACAGATCGCCGGACTCGACGTCAAGCGTATCATCAACGAACCCACCGCGGCTTCCCTTGCCTACGGTTTTGACAAAAAGGCCAACGAAAAGATCGTCGTGTTCGACCTCGGCGGCGGCACGTTCGACGTGTCCATC
>JAXJLC010000011.1:0-3020 GCA_036297365.1 Collinsella sp. | reverse complement strand
GGCTAACACGTCGGTCAGGCCGACGACAAAATCGGGGCGTTCGTCGGCAGGGCGCCCGGCAATCTGAGCGCCAATGCTGTAGCCGTCGGCTGCGGTATTCCACTCTCCGGCGTCAATGACTTCGATTTTGATATCGGGATGCAGGGCGAGGGCCTTGTGAATGCCAAGTACGCGCAGGGTGAGCTGCATGAATGCCGCTCTGCCCACAACGGTGATGTGGCGTGCGCCGCGGGCGATGGCGAGCTCGGCGATAATGCGCCCCTGCGCTTCGTTGTCGGCCGCTACGTAGTAGCCGGGCGCGGAGCAATGGATGTCCAGGTGGACAATCGGCACGGGCATCTTGGTCATAGCGGGGTGCCAGTCGGGGGATGCCATGGGCTGAACCATGACGCCGGACATTTGCGTGCCCATAAAGTAACGCAGGTAATGGTCCTGGAGAATATCGTCGTTATCGGCATTGGCGATGAGCAGGTCGTAACCGTGCTTGCGGGCCTCGTTGTGGGCGCCGCTGGCGATTTGGAGCGAGAAGCCATGGTCGAGACGGGGGAGCACCAGGCCAAAGGACTTGGTGGCGCCGCCCGCGAGCTGACGAGCGCTTTGGTTGGGCAGGTAGCCAAGGCGATTGATGGTCTCGTTGATGAGCTTGAGGGTTTCGGGGCGCAGCTTTTCGGGGTGGTTGAGCGCGTTGGATACCGTGCCCAGCGAAACCCCTGCCTCGCGCGCGACATCGCTGATTTTAACCTTTGCCATAGCGGCCCCTTTGATGCGTTTCAAGTACAAGCCAGATTGTAGCATCCCAAACTAACCAAAAAGGGATAGGTTTATTTTGGCAGGTTTTATCTGGGGAAACGCTGTTGCCAACGCGACCACCACGAAGGGGACAGGTGCCTTTGTGGTGGTTTGGACCGGCTGGACGTGTGTGCATCGGGTGGTATCTAAGTTGAGATACCACTTCTGGTATATCAGCTTGCGTTTGCGTGAGTACAATACTCGAACGTTGTACGTCTCAGCGCCCCTTGTGCGTGGACGTCTTGCAGTCACGCGAACGAAGGGATTTATCTTATGTGCGGAATCGTCGGCTACACCGGCTCTGATATTGCAAAGAACATCCTGGTCACGGGCCTCAAGCGTATGGAGTATCGCGGCTATGACTCCTCGGGCGTCGCGCTCGAGGTGGGCGAGGGCGCCGCGGCGCACCTCGACGTCATCCGCCGCGTGGGCAAGGTCGCGGGCTTGGAGAGCGAGCTTTCCAACATCGACAGCGACGCTACCTGCGGTATCGGCCACACCCGTTGGGCCACCCACGGCAAGCCCTCCGTCGTTAACGCTCACCCCCACACCAGCTGCGACGGCCGTATCGCCATCGTCCACAACGGCATCATCGAGAACTTCGCCGAGCTGCGCGAAGAGCTGGAGGGTCGCGGCCACCACTTTAAGAGCGAGACCGATACCGAGGTCTTCGCGCATCTGATCGAAGAGGCTTATGCCGAGGCGCACGACCTGATGGCCTCCGTGCGCGAGGCTTGCACCCACGTGGTCGGTGCCTATGGTTTGGCCGCCGTGTGCGCTGACGAGCCCGGCGTGATCGCCGTGGCCCGCAAGGATTCCCCCATCGTAGTCGGCGTGGGCGAAACCGGCTCCTATGTTGCTTCCGATGTCATCGCGCTCATCGACGCCACCCGCGATGTCGTGGTGCTCGAGGACGGTCAGTTTGCCAAGCTCACGCCCGCAGGCGTCGAGTACACCGACGAGGCCGGCAACGTTATCGAGCCCAAGGTCACCCACATCGACTGGGACCTGGACATGGCAGAAAAGGGCGGTTATCCCGACTTTATGCTCAAGGAGATTCACGAGCAGCCGCGCGTCGTGCGCGACACGCTGGTTGGTCGTATGACGCCGGCCGGCGAGCTCGACATCGACGAGCTGGGCCTTTCGCTCGAGGAACTCAACGACATCGACCGCGTCTACGTGATCGCTTGCGGCACCAGCTATCACGCTGGCCTCATTGCCAAGAATCTCATTGAGGGCTGGGCTCGTATCCCCACCGAGGTGGAGGCGGCCAGCGAGTTCCGCTATCGCAACCCCATCATCACGCCGACGACGCTCGTCGTGGCCGTGTCCCAGTCGGGCGAGACGGCCGACACTCTCGCCGCCATCCGCGACGCGCGCATCAAGGGCGCCAAGGTCTTCGGCATCACCAACGTGGTGGGCAGCCCCGTGGCGCGTGAGAGCGACGGCGTCATCTACACCAAGGCCAACAAGGAGATCGCGGTCGCCTCGACCAAGAGCTTCATCGGCCAGATTGTGAGCCTGACGCTGCTGGCCCTGCTGCTGGCGCAGGTCAAGTACCGCCTGACCACCAAACAGGCACGCATGCTGTTCCGCGAGCTTTCCGATACTGCCGAGCAGATCCAGTGGATTTTGGACACGCAGACCGATGCCGTGCATGAGGCTGCCCTGCTGTGCAAGGATGCGCAGTCGGCGCTGTTCGTGGGCCGCGGCATGGGTGCCGCTATTTCCTACGAGGGTGCGCTCAAGCTCAAGGAGGTCAGCTACCTGCACGCCGAGGCCTACGCCGCCGGCGAGATGAAGCACGGCCCCATTGCCCTGATCGACCCGGGCTTCCCTGTCATCGCTGTGGCCACCAAGAGTGCCACCTACGACAAGACCGTGTCGAACCTTATGGAGTGCAAGGCGCGCGGTGCCAAGGTCATCGTCGTTGCCACCGAGGGCGACGAGGAGATCAACAAGATCGCCGACTGCATCATCCGCGTGCCGGCAGTCCGCGACGTGTTCAGCCCCATCACGGCGAGCGTTCCTCTGCAGCTGCTCGCACGCGAGGTCGCCATCCTGCGCGGCTGCGACGTCGACCAGCCCCGAAACCTCGCCAAGAGCGTCACGGTAGAGTAGTTGGTTCCGCCGTTCTAGCGACTAAGGCCCGGCTCCGCATCAAGACGGAGCCGGGCCTTTTCTGCATTTGCCCAGATAAAATCTGCCAAAATGAACCTGTCCCTTTTTGG
>JAXJLC010000010.1:0-9427 GCA_036297365.1 Collinsella sp. | reverse complement strand
TCTCGAGCGGGTCGCCCATGGGGGCGTACTTCATCATGGTGACTTCGGTGCCCGGCGTTAGGCCCATGTCCAAAATATGCTGTCGGAGTGCCTGGTCGTCCGATGCCACCGATGCGACAACGGCGTCCTTTCCAATCTCGAGCGTATCGAGCTTCACGTCCGTGTTCCTCCCCCGGCGCCCACAGGGCGTTGCATTTATGTTCACCTTGGCTAACCGTTTGCCACGGCTAACCAATTTAACCATGCATGATAGCGCGAACACACAACGATGTTCAATCAGCAAATTGGCGCAATGGGGACAGGCAGGAGAGTTCAGGGCCATAGTTTCCCGATGAGGCCTCTCGGGGAAACTACATCCCAGAATCCCGGCTAGAAACGGGATATGGTTTCCCAAACAGGCCTCTTACGGAAAATGCATCCCGGAATCCCCGCTCGAAACGGGACGCGCTTTCCCAGTCGAGGCCCTATGGGAAACTGCGTCCCACCTTGAAAGGCAAAACTGGGGCGCAGTTTCCGGACGGGGCATCAAAAACGAAGTTGCGGTGGAATAGTTCCTGGATGGGCTGGTTGATGCCCCAGATAGGAACTATTTCACCGCAAGTTATTGAAGGGCTTGGATGCCGGGACTCTTACAGATGGCGCTCGAGGAAGCGGAAGGCCAGGCGGATCCAGGGACGGACGGAAACCTGCTTGTCCTCGTTGTCGACCGCGGTGTTGGCGTTGCCGAGCGAAAGGCCGTGACCACCCTGGTCGAAGACGTGCATCTCGCATGCAACGCCCTCCTCGGCCATGCGCTGCGCAAACGGGTAGACCTGCGCGATCGGCGCCGTCTTGTCGTCGGACACGCCCCACACAAAGGTCGGTGGCATCTGACGCGAAACATGCGTGGTGGGGCAGATGTCGGCCAGATGCTCGTCAGTTGCCTCGCCGCCCGTCACCATCGACAGGTAGTCGTTGAGCAAATCGCGTCCCGTCTTGCCGCCCGTCTTGGGCACGCGCAAGTCAATGCGCGGATCGCGCGTCTGCATGTCGCGCACATAGGCAAAGTCGAGCAATGGATAGCCCAGCACCACGGCATCGGGACGAATGTCGTCCGGACGCGCCCCTGCCAAGCCCGCGAAGGGGCCGGTCTTCCACTGTGTTGCCAGCGAGGCGCAAATCATGCCGCCAGCAGAAAAGCCCACGACGCACACGCGCTTGGGGTCGACATGCCACTCGTCGGCATTCGCGCGCACCGTGGCGACCATCTTGGCAAGATCTGCCTGGGGGTGCGGAAAGCTCACGTCACCCGTGCCACTCGTCACATAGTTGAGCACAAAGGCCTGGTAGCCGCGGTCCAAAAATGCAAACGCCACCGGGTCCTGCTCGTGCGGAGCGATATGCGTAAACGCACCTCCGCCGCAGATAATCACCGCGGGGCGGCGGCCATTGGGCTTGTCGGGGAGCGGCTCGGCACCCAAATACGTAAACGTCGCCGGATATTCCTCGGTCGGCTCCTCGCCCCACAGCGCATGGTTCTCGACAATCATATGTGCTCCCTTCGCGCAAATTATGCGCCCTTGTTTTTCGCCTTCAAGCGTACTCCACTTGAACCCGTGGCGCAGAAACACTCCGGCAATAAGTTTCCCTTCAACTGATATATCACATAATCCCAGTTCAGAGGTATCGTTGAGCAGCGTAGAATAGGGGCGTTGACCAAGCCGCGAAACACATGTGAAACGTTTCCGGCAAACCAAACGCGCGATATGCGCCTATTTAAGTTGGAGGCAACTATGGGTCTGCTCGATTCGCTTAAGTCCACCTTCACCTCGGCCGGCGAGGCGTCCGTTCCGCCCGCAGCAAGCTTCGCCACCCGCGAAGGCGTCATCTATGCCCCCGTCAACGGCGTGCTCGTCAACCTGGACGAGGTTCCCGACGAGACGATCGCCTCGGGCATGCTTGGCCAGGGCTATGGCATCGAGCCCATTACCGGCACCATCTATGCGCCCGCCAACGGCCGCATCGGTGCCACCACTGTCACCAACCACTCCATTGGCATGATCACCGAGGACGGTCTTCGCGTGTTTATCCATGTTGGCCTGGGCACCGTGGAAATGAACGGCAAGGGTTTTGCCCGCTTTGTCGAGATGGGCGATGTGGTCAAGGCAGGCCAGCCGCTCATCAGCTTCGACCGCGAGGCCATTAAGGCCGCTGGTCACGAGGACATCGTGACCGTCATCGTCTCCGAGCTCGACCGTCTTAAGAGCATCGACCATGTCGGCGAGTCCGGAACGCTTATCGGCGGCAACCCGCTCGTCAAGCTGGGCGACCCGCTGCTGGTGGCCAAGACCAAGTAGCCAAGTCCCGCGCCACACAGCCAAAAGGCACCTCGTCAAGCGCCCGCGACCATTTGACCGCGGGCGCTTTTCGTTTGAAAAACCATCCGGCCAATGCCTTATCTGTATAGCCCAAATGAGCCGAGCTGCTAGAATATCGAACTGTATGGATAGCTATCATTCAACCGTTATGGGAGGATACGTGAACCGCACCAAAATCGCGCAGCTCTATGCCGATGCCGAGTCGCTCGGCGGCCAGACCGTCACCGTCGCCGGCTGGGTCAAGTCCGTCCGCGACATGAAGAACTTTGGCTTTGTTACGCTCAACGACGGCAGCTGCTTCCGCGACCTGCAGGTCGTCATGAACCGCGAGGCACTCGACAACTACGACGAGATCGCTCATCAAAACGTCTCGGCCGCACTCATTTGCACCGGCACCGTCAAGCTGACCCCCGATGCGCCCCAGCCTTTCGAGCTTTCTGCCACCTCCATCGAGGTCGAGGGCACGAGCGCCCCGGATTACCCGCTGCAGAAGAAGCGCGCAACCGTCGAGTTCCTGCGCACCCAGCAGCATCTGCGCCCGCGCACCAACCTGTTCCGCGCCGTGTTCCGCATCCGCTCTGTCGCGGCTGCCGCCATCCACCGCTTCTTCCAGGAGCAGGGCTTTGTCTACGTCAACACCCCCATCATCACCACGAGTGACTGCGAGGGCGCCGGCGAGATGTTCCGCGTGACCACGCTCGACCCCAAAAATCCGCCCCTCACCGAGTCCGGCGAGGTCGACTGGAGCCAGGACTTCTTTGGCAAGCATGCGAGCCTCACCGTGTCCGGCCAGCTCAATGCCGAGAACTTTGCCATGGCCTTTGGCGACGTGTACACCTTTGGTCCCACCTTCCGCGCCGAGAACTCCAACACCACGCGCCACGCCGCCGAGTTTTGGATGATCGAGCCCGAGATGGCCTTTGCCGACCTTAACGACTACATGGATAACGCCGAGGCTATGCTCAAGTACGTCCTTAAGGACGTCATGACAACCTGCCCCGACGAGCTCAATATGCTCAACAAGTTTGTGGACAAGGGTCTGCTCGAGCGCCTGGACCATGTCGCCAACTCCGACTTTGCCCGCGTTACCTACACCGAGGCCGTCGAGATCCTGGAGCAGGCCGTCGCCGCCGGTCACAAGTTTGACTATCCCGTGAGCTGGGGCATCGACCTGCAAACCGAGCACGAGCGTTTCCTGACCGAGGAGCACTTTAAGCGCCCGACCTTCGTGACCGACTACCCGGCCGAGATCAAGGCGTTCTACATGCGCATGAACGAGGACGGCAAGACCGTCGCCGCCGCCGACTGCCTGGTGCCGGGCATCGGCGAGATCATCGGTGGCTCCCAGCGCGAGGAGCGCCTGGATCTGCTCGAGGCCCGCATCAAGGACCTGGGTATGAATCCCGAGCAGTACAAGTACTACCTTGACCTGCGCCGCTACGGTTCCTGCAAGCACGCCGGCTACGGTCTGGGCTTCGAGCGCTTGGTCATGTATCTGACCGGCGTGGGCAACATCCGCGACGTCCTGCCGCACCCGCGCACCGTGGGCAACGCCGACTTCTAATCGTCGAACGCTAGCTCGCGTCGCCACACGCCAACGCTCATCGCACAAGCGTCTCTCGACATCGGTCGAGAGACGCTTTTTTCAACAGCATCCGTCAAGCTTTTGGCAAGTTTTTGGTCAGTTGAGCAGGGCTGTTGAAAACTCGACCCGCCGTTTGCCGACGACTACCGACCGCCCAGAGCGCCCTGCGCCCCTGGGAAAGCCCCGCGTCCTAGGCTCCATACCGTCGCCACCCAAAACGGAAAGGACGTGGGCACCATGACCGAAGCCGCTGTTGAAACCTACGACACCACGACGAGGGGCGCCGCCTCGATGGCAGCCTATCGCGCCGTTCGTATCCTGCAGCTCTTGAGCGAAAACACCGGCGAAGACAAGGCCATGCTTTCCGATGAGCTGATCCGGCGCCTCGCCCATCCCGACGACCCCGCCCGCATGCCCATCTCGGCGGCGCGGCGCAGCATCTACACCGCCATCTCCGCGCTTCGCCATGCCGGATACGAAATTGAATACAAACGCGGCGTGGGCTACAAACTTCTTACCCGCCCGCTCACCGATGAAGAGATCATCCGGCTCCACGGTATGGTCATGCGCAACCGCTCCACGCCTATCGCTATCCGCAAGAGCATGGCGCAGCACTTAGTTGCCATGGCGAGCGCCGACGTTCGCGGCTACCTCGATACACCCGAACCCGCTCCAAGCGCAGGCAGCAAGGCTACCAAGGCAACACGCACGCCCATCAAGCGCATCGACACGTGCGAGCTCGTCGAGCAGGCCATCGACCACGGAACCACGGTGAGTTTTGATATTTCGAGCGTCATGACACGCGGCGAAACCGAAGCAGCACGGATGACACTCCGTCCCTTTGCCATCAGGCAGCGCGATGGCATCTCGTATCTGCTGGGAACGGTCTACGACGCCCGAGGCACCGACGATACGCTGCGCACCGTCGAGATCGCCCGTATGAGAAACGTCAGCACGCGCCTGCTCGACGGCAAGAAGCTCTTCGCCGCCCTGGACGAGGACGACGCCTCCTCCGCCGCATAAGACCCTCCGCCGCCCATTCGACTACCCGTACCGCCCATCCGATTCTGTATTAAAAAACCCGCCAGGCTGTTGTAAAAATGGACATCAGCGCTACTATAGTCCCACTTGCACTTTGTCCCAGTGCAGTGTTTCCAGCCATTTTTATACTGGGGGTAATGATATGAAGGACATCACCATCAGCCGCAGGAGCCTTCTGGTCTCCGCCGGCCTGCTCGCGCTCGCCCCGCTCGCCGGATGCGGCGGCAACTCTGGTTCCGGCTCTGCTGCCGCCGGTTCCGACTACACCATCGGCGTTCTGCAGCTCACCGAGCACTCCGCGCTCGATGCCGCCAACGACGGCTTCGTCAAGGCCATCAAGAAGAGCGGCCTTAAGGTCAAGATCGACCAGAAGAACGCCCAGAACGACCAGTCCACGTGTAAGTCCATTGCCGACAAGTTTGTGGGCGACAACGTCAACCTGATTTATGCCATCGCCACGCCCGCCGCGCAGGCTGCCGCCGGCGCCACGGCCGATATCCCCATCGTGGGCTGTGCCATCACCGACTACGCCGCCTCCGGCCTGGTCCAGGACAACGACAAGCCGGGCACCAACGTCACGGGCGCTTCCGACCTCACCCCGGTCGCCGAGCAGCTCGAGATGATGCAGAAGGTCCTGCCCGACGTTAAAAAGGTCGGCCTGCTCTACTGCACCGCCGAGTCCAACTCCGACGTCCAGATCAAGGCCGCCAAGAAGGAACTCGACAAGCTGGGCCTGGAGTACACCGATTTCACCGTCTCGAGCTCCAACGAGATTCAGTCCGTCGTCGAGTCTGCCGTGGGCAAGGTCGACGCGCTGTACTCCCCCACCGACAACACCATCGCCGCGGGTGCCTCGCAGGTCGGCCAGATCTGCAAGGAAAACAAGCTTCCCTTCGTGACTGGCGAGGAGGGTATGTGCATGGCCGGCGGCCTGTTCACCCTCTCCATCAATTACGAGGACCTGGGCTACGCCGCGGGCGAGATGGCCGTTAAGATCCTGAAGGGCGAGGCCAAGCCCGAAGACATGCCGATCAAGCACCTCTCGAGCAAGGACCTGGTCGTCGTCAAGAACGACGAAATGGCCGAGGCCCTGGGCATCGACCTTTCCGCTCTGGACGCGTAATGCCATACGCGGCATGCGTCTAGAGCCCGTGCTCGCGCTTTAGCCGCGTTATTCAATATCTGAGCCACAGGGGCGGGCGCTGTAGACCGGCGTCCGCCCTGCTTGTTTCAGGTAAAACAAAACGTCTGTCCGCAGCTCTTCTATGCATTGTTACCGCTATTATGGTGAATCACGTGTCCACCCTATCCTAGGAGGTATGAAGCATGCTCATTGCATTGCAGGGCGCCGTTTCGCAGGGCGTCCTCTGGGGCATTATGGTGCTTGGCGTGTTTATCACGTTCCGCCTGCTCGACATTCCCGATATGACCTGCGACGGCAGCTTTGCCCTCGGCGGCTGCGTCTGCGCTGTGCTCATCGTCAATAACAACGTCGACCCGCTGCTCGCCGTGCTGGCCGGTATGTGCGCCGGCGCCATCGCGGGCGCCGTCACGGGCATTTTGACCACCGTCTTTGAGATTCCTGCGATCCTCGCCGGAATCCTCACCCAGATCAGCCTGTGGTCCATCAACCTGCGCATCATGGGCAAGTCCAATACGCCCATTCTTGCCAAGGGCACCGTGTTCTCCGCCGTCAGCAATATGACCGGTCTGCCGCAGTCCACCGTTGCCATCATCTTGGGCATCCTGCTCGCCGTGGCTATCGTTGCCATCCTGTATTGGTTCTTTGGCACCGAGATCGGCTCGGCGCTGCGAGCCACCGGCAACAACGAGTACATGATCCGCGCTCTGGGCGTCAACACCAACTCCACCAAGATGATCGCCCTCGTGCTCTCCAACGCCCTCATCGGCCTTTCGGGCGCGCTCATCTGCCAGAGCCAAAAGTATGCCGACATTGGTATGGGCACCGGTGCCATCGTTATCGGTCTTGCCGCCATTGTTATCGGCGAGGTGCTCGGCCGTCTGCTGCCCGGCGGCCTCACGCAGTTTAGCGTCCGTCTTGCCTCCGCCGTCTTTGGCTCCGTGGTGTACTTCCTTATCCGCGCCATCGTGCTGCAGTTGGGCATGGACGCCAACGACATGAAGCTGCTCTCCGCCGTAATTGTCGCTGTGGCCCTGTGCGTGCCCGTGGTTTGGGAGCGCTATAAGCTCCGCAGCTCCTACACGAAGGGAGATGAGGCAGATGCTTAAGCTCTCGCATGTCAAGAAGACCTTTAACAAGGGCACCGTCACCGAGAAGCGCGCGCTCACCGGCGTCGACCTCACCCTGAATGACGGCGACTTTGTAACCGTGATCGGCGGCAACGGCGCCGGCAAGTCCACGCTGCTCAACATGATCGCCGGCGTGTACCCGCTCGATTCGGGCGTTATCGAGCTCGACGGCACCGACATCTCGCGCCTGAGCGAGTCGCAGCGCGCCAAGTACCTGGGCCGCGTGTTTCAGGACCCCATGCGCGGTACCGCTGCCGACATGCAGATTGCCGAGAACTTGGCCCTCGCCAAGCGTCGCGGCCAGCGTCGCGGCCTTTCGTGGGGCGTCACCAAGGCCGAGAAAGATGAGTACGTTGAGCTGCTCAAGCGCCTGGACCTTGGTCTGGACACGCGTCTCAACGCCAAGGTCGGCCTGCTCTCGGGTGGCCAGCGCCAGGCACTCACCCTGCTGATGGCCACGCTCACCAGGCCGCGCCTGCTGCTGCTCGACGAGCACACTGCGGCCCTCGACCCCAAGACGGCCTCTAAGGTGCTCAACCTGACCGAGGAGATCGTCGACGAGAACCACCTGACCACGCTCATGGTCACGCACAACATGAACGACGCCATCCGTCTGGGCAACCGTCTGATCATGATGCACGAGGGCCATGTGATCTACGACGTGGCCGGCGACGAGAAGAAGTCGCTCACCGTGGCCGACCTGCTGCAGAAGTTCGAGGAGGTCTCGGGCGGCGAGCTCGCCAACGACCGCATGCTGCTAAGCTAAAACCTGCCAAAAAGGGACAGGTTTATTTTGGCAGGTTTTATCTGCGCAAACGCCAAAACCGCCGCAAAGGGACAGAGGCCCTTGCGGCGGTTTTCGCATATTATGTCGATAATCCGATATTCAACCAGACATTCTGGCTAAGGACTAAGGAAACTGCCATGAAAAGACTCCCCCGCTTTGCGTTGGCCGCCGCGTTGTTTGCCGGCGCGCTCGCAGGCATCCCAAGCCTCGCTTTCGCGGGAAACCTGCCCGCCGCTATTGACGGCTCCGTGGCCGTCATGCACACCAACGATATCCACGGCAGCTACAAGTACAGCTACAACGCAAGCAAGGGCACCGGCACTGTGGGCTTTGACGGACTGGCGGTTCTCTATAGCGCCCAAAGCAGCGCCCCCGATCTTTTACTCGATGCGGGCGACACCTTCCACGGACAGTCCTTCGCCACCATGAGCGAGGGCAAGAGCATCGCCGAGCTCATGGACACCTTCTACGCCGACGGCTACGACGCAACCACGCCAGGCAACCACGACTGGAGCTACGGCGCGGACAAACTCCGCACCATGACCGGCTACAGCACCACCGGCACGCCCTTCGCCATGCTCTGCGCGAATGCAACGTCCTCGAACGGCGCATGGAGCTCGAGCATCACGAAGACGCTCGATCGCACCTGGGAGGATAGCGAGGATCACTCCACATTCGACTACAAAATCAAGGTCGGCGTCGTCGGAGCCATGGATGAGTCGCTAGGTTCCTCGCTGCGCGCGGACCTGGTCGCGGGCACCAGCTTCTCGAGTGCCGCGAACGCCATCAATGCCGAGGCAGAGCAGCTGCGCAAGGAGGGCTGCGATGTTGTTGTGTGTATCGCGCACACGCTCGACGCAAAGACCTTTGCCACGCGGCTCCGTGGCGTCGATGCCCTTATCGCAGGCCACGAGCACATCAACCTTAACGAGAAGGTGACGGGAGCCGACGGCAAGACGATCCACGTTGTCGAGGCAGGCAGCGCCTTTGCCGAGGTGGGGCTGCTTTCCATTCCGCACAAATACGACACGAATGGCACCGAGACGACCGACGATGACACGGTCACGGTCCCTGCAGACGGCAGCGACGAGAAGCTCTACACCGCCAAGAACGTCAACGACCTTTTGACAGACCCCGACAAGGGCTCCGACTACCAAAGCCGCCTTGAAGCCGTCCGCAACAAGATCAAGCCGCTCGACGAGGACTTTGAAAACGAATCGAACAAGGTGCTCGGCACATCCACCACCAACTATTTCTACGGCGAGGACGCCGCAGGCACGCATGGTTGGGAAATGGTGCGCACCACCGATTTCCGCCCCGGCAAGGAGGGCGACACCACCAAGGCCCAGACCATCGGCCACGTGATTTGCGGCTCCTATCTTGCCC
>JAXJLC010000009.1:0-1831 GCA_036297365.1 Collinsella sp. | reverse complement strand
CGGCTAAGAAGTACGACAAGGTGATTTTGCCGGGCTACACGCACATGCAGCACGCTCAGCCCGTGCTGCTGTCGCATCATCTGCTGGCGTATTCCTGGATGTTCGCGCGCGACTTTACGCGCCTGAAGGCCGCCTTTGATGCCGCCGACAACTGCCCGCTGGGTGCTGCCGCGCTTGCCGGTACGAGCTATCCGCTCGATCGCCAGATGACGGCTGCCGAACTTGGTTTTGCGGGCGTGATTCCCAACTCGCTCGATGCGGTTTCCGACCGTGATTTCCTGCTCGATCTGCATTACGCCGGATCCGTCATGGCGATGCACCTGTCGCGTCTTTCCGAGGAGATCGTGCTGTGGTCGAGCTCCGAATTTGGCTTTATCACGCTTTCCGACTCGTACTCCACCGGCTCGTCCATCATGCCGCAGAAGAAGAACCCCGACTTTGCCGAGCTTATCCGCGGCAAGAGCGGTCGCGTGTACGGCAACCTGGTGCAGCTGCTGGTAACCATGAAGGGCCTGCCGCTTGCTTATAACAAGGACTTGCAGGAGGACAAGGAGGGCGCGCTCGATACCGCTCATACGCTCATGCAGTGCCTGTCGGTTATGGCTGGTATGATTTCGACTTGGACCGTCAACGAGGATGCCATGGCGCGCGAGTGCGGCGTGGGTCACCTTGCCGCCACCGATGTTGCCGATTACCTGGCCAAGCGTGGTCTGCCGTTCCGCGAGGCACATGCCGTGGTGGGGCATCTGGTTCTGATGTGTGAGAAGCGCGGCTGCAATCTTGAGGACCTGCCGTTTGAAGTGTTCCAGGAGGCAAGCCCGCTCTTTGAGCGCGACATTACCGAGGCGCTCGACATCCCGTCGATTGTCGCCGCGCGCACGACCGAGGGCGGCACCGCCCCTGCCGCCGTTGCCGTGCAGCTGCAGCGTGCCAAGGCGCAGCTCGTGGCCGACGAGGGCGTGTTTGGATCGCTGACTAAGGTCGTCGAGATGGGCCACGGGGCAAAGTAGAGGTTTGGCTGAAGCCGTATTGTCCATTTATTGAGGAATCGTTTTTTGCTTTACGGGCGTCTGCTGATGTGGGCGCCCGTATTTTGTTGCTATGGGGGAGGGGCTTGTCGAGAAGTTCTGTAGGACCTTTGGGCAGGTTGTGAAGGGGGTACGTTCGCGGGCGGCAACCGACCGTCTGCTCTGCTCGATGCGGTTGATGGGCAGTCGGATGGTACTCTAATCGGGCTTCGAAACAGAAGTGACACATATGGAACGCTTCAATAAATTGCAACGTTTCAATAAACAGCTTTTTGTTTAACTGCAGCTAAAACTCTGTTACGATGCAGTCCAGGCGGGTGCCGGAATGGGACTTGGGCACGCGCGAACCTACTTGAAAGGCTACTTTTATGGCTATCGAGAAGACCTTCATCATGATTAAGCCCGACGCCGTGCGCGATCGCAAAATCGGCGAGATTGTTGCTCGCATTGAGCGCAGCGGTCTTGTTATCGAGCGCATGGAGATGACCACGCTCGAGCGCGCTACCGTCGAGGAGCACTACGCCCATCTGGCCGACAAGCCCTTCTTTGGCGGTCTCTGCGACTTTATGACGAGCGGTCCGGTCGTCAAGATGGTCGTTTCCGGTCTCTCCGCTGTTGCTAAGATGCGCACCCTCATGGGCGCTACCAACCCGCTTGAGGCTGCTCCTGGTACCATCCGCGGCGACTTTGCCGTCGATGTCAACGCCAACGTGATCCACGGCTCCGACTGCCTGGAGAACGCCGAGATTGAGATCAAGCGCTTCTTTGGCTAAACCAGCTTTGACTCCTTAAAGCTGTTAGCG
>JAXJLC010000008.1:0-10219 GCA_036297365.1 Collinsella sp. | reverse complement strand
GCTCGAGGGCTACGAGGAAGCCATCGAGGCCGACCACAACTCCGTCGGCTCCGTGAAGCTGGTGTAACGTGGCCGAACATGAGCACGGCTGCGGGTACGAGCACGAGCATCCGCACGGGGCGGACGGTGACGCAGGCTGCCACTGTAGTGGCTCCGGCTCCGAGCTGGTCCGCTTTTCGGTTACCGCACCGGACGACCTGCTGCGCCGTTTTGACGAACAGATCGCGCGCCGCGGCGACGTGGCCAACCGCTCCGAGGCCGTGCGCGATTTGATTCGCGCCTCGATCGCCAAAGAGCAGATGCGCACGCCCGATGAACACGTTATCGGGTCGCTCACCATGATCTACGACCATCACACCGGCGATCTGACGCGCCGCCTGGACGAAGTGCAGCACGACTACACCGACGAGATCGTATCGACCATGCACGTGCATCTGGATCACCACAACTGTTTGGAGATTCTGGCGCTCAAGGGTCGCGGCGAGCGCGTCTACGAACTAGCCGACCGCCTGCTGGGCCTGCGCGGCGTTAAGCACGGCGAGCTCACCTGCGCCGCCACCAAGCAGAGCCTGGGGCTGTAGCGGGATTTCCCGCAGCGCACCTGCCAAAAAGGGACAGGTTTGTTTTGGCAGGTTTAGCGTTTTACCTACCAAAATAAACCTGTCTATTTTGGTCGGTTTTGATGAGGAGTGTCGCATGCGGCATGTGCATATTCATGTGACGGGCATTGTGCAGGGCGTTGGCATGCGACCGTTTGTGTATCGCGAGGCCATGACGCATGGCATTTGCGGATGGGTGCTCAATGCGGGCGACGGCGTGCATATCGAGGCGCACGCTCCGGCCGATGCGCTCGATGCTTTTGTTGCCGCGCTTTCTGAGCATGCGCCTGCGGCAGCTCGCGTTGAGCGAGTCGATATTGCGGATTTGGAGCCTGGCGGCTGGAGCGCTGCCGATGAGCAGGGCTTTCACATTGTGGCGTCGCAGGACCAGACCGCGCACACGACGCTCGTCTCGCCCGATATCGCCACCTGTGACGATTGCCTGCGCGAGTTGTTCGATCCCGCCGACCGACGCTATCACTACCCCTTTATCAACTGCACTAACTGCGGCCCACGCTTTACCATCATCCAATCGCTGCCTTATGACCGAGCGGCCACGTCGATGGATTGTTTTCCCATGTGTCCCAAGTGCGCTGCGGAGTATGTCGACCCACTCGACCGGCGTTTTCACGCGCAGCCCGATGCCTGCTTTGATTGCGGGCCGCATATTACGTGGCGCGAGGCTGTAAACGGCGATGCGTGCGGGAATTCGTCCGCGACACCGACCGTCGGCACCACACGCGAGGCCAGCGACGCTATCATCGAGCGCTGCGTTGAGCTGCTGGCCAGCGGTGGCATCGTCGCCATCAAGGGCCTGGGCGGATTCCACCTGGCCTGCGATGCTGCCAACGAACAAGCGGTGCGCGAGCTGCGCCGTCGCAAGCGTCGCAGCAACAAGCCACTTGCCGTCATGGTTCGCAGTCTTGCCGATGCCGGGCGCCTGTGTCATATCGACGATGCTGAACGCGATCTGCTCGCTGGCAGTATCCGCCCCATTGTGCTGCTGCGCCGGCGCACTGTTGGCGAGGGCAACGGCGGTTCCCCCGACATCCTCGCTCTCGCGCCATCTGTCGCGCACGACCTTCCTGAGCTCGGCGTCATGCTCCCCTATACGCCGCTTCAACATCTGTTGCTTGCCGCGGCAGAAGCCTGCGGTATGCACGCGCTCGTCATGACCAGCGGAAACCTGAGCGAAGAACCCATCGAGACCGACGACGACCTTGCCTGGGAACACCTCGTTGCCGCCGGCATCGCCGACGCGCTGCTCGGTAACGACCGCGCGATCCTCTCGCGCTACGACGACTCTGTAGTGCGCGTGGTCGACGGCGCCATTATGCCCGTTCGCCGCGCTCGCGGATATGCACCCCAGCCGCTGCCGTTGCCGGCGCTCGACGGCGCTCCGTCCTGCGTGCTCGCCTGCGGGCCACAACAAAAGGCCACGATTGCGCTCACGCGTGAAGGGACGAACGGCGAGGCGACCTGTTTTGTGTCGCAGCATATCGGCGATGTTGAAAACGGCGGGACCTTCGATGCCTGGAACGCCGCGCGCACGCGCTTGGAAGATCTCTTTGACTTGGCGCCCGCCGCCTTGGCCTGCGATGTACACCCCAGCTATCTATCGGGCCAGTGGGCGCGCGAGCAGACGCGAAAATGCAATCTGCCGCTCGTCGAGGTGCAGCACCATCATGCGCATATCGCGAGCGTAATGGCCGAGGCCATCGCCGCGGGCCAGCTTACAACCGACGCGCGCGGCCTTGGCATCGCCTTTGACGGCACCGGCGCCGGCACCGATGGGACCATTTGGGGCGGCGAGTTTCTTGTTGCCAGCCTTGGCGGCTTTGAGCGCACCGCGCATTTGCGCACCTGGGCGCTCCCCGGTGGGGCGGCCTCCGTGCGCGACGCCCGCCGCAACGCCTTTGCCCTGCTCAGTGAGCTCGGCCTGCTCGAGCACCCAGGTGCCGCTCGGCTTTTGGACAGCCTCGACGAGCAAACGCGCAGCGTGACAGCCACCATGATCGAGCGCGGCATCAACAGCCCGCGTACCAGCAGCATGGGGCGTCTCTTTGATGCCGCGGCAGCGATTCTGGGCATCTGCGACAAGGCAACCTACGAGGGCGAACCCGCCATAGAACTCGAAGCCGCCGCCTGGCGCGCGCTCGACAACGAAATCGCCCATTTTCCCGACGACAACGCCGGCTATTTCGCATCTGGCCCATCGTGGCTGGACGGCCCCTATGTTCTGGACCAGAAAGCACTCTTTGAGGCACTTTTGGGAGGAATTGAAGCCGGAGCGCCCGCCAACAGGCTCGCACTCGACTTCCATGTCGGCATCGCGCGCTCCTCGGCGCGCATCGCCAGCGATATCTGCGTGCACGAGGGCATCGACACCGTCGCGCTCTCGGGCGGCGTGTTCATGAACCGACTTCTGCTTCAGCTCCTCGCCCGCGAGCTCAAAAGCGCGGGCCTTACTGTCCTTGTCCCCCACACCGTACCCGTCAATGACGGCTGCATCGCCTACGGTCAGGCGGCGGTCGCAAGCGCTCGCCTTGCGCAGATTGCATCACAGTAGCTCGCCCTCGCACGCCGCCGCGCCCAGCCGTCTCACAGGCGTAACGCGTTTGCCCGCGAACCCCGCGAGCGCTACCATCAACTGATGGATTATTGAGCGCCCGTCCAGCGCAAAGCGTATAAAAGGGGAACAATATGTGCCTTGCCGTTCCCGGTAAAGTAGTCAAACGCGACGACGACCTCAAGGCCACCGTCGACATGATGGGCATCGAGCGCCCCGTGTCGCTGCGACTCGTGCCGACGGCGCAGGTTGGCGACTATATTCTCGTACACGCCGGCTTTGGCATCCAGATCGTCGACGAGCAGGAAGCGCAAGAAACGCTCGAGCTTGTTAATGCCATGACCGAACTGGCCGAAGAAGACCAACTGGCCAGCAACCCGGCCGAGGCATACTAGTGGCGGCCGGACAGCCGGCGCGCTCCGGTATCGACTTTTCGGCATTTCGCGATTCCAAGCTGGCTCGCGAGCTCATCGAGCGCATTCATGAGCTTGCCGGCGACCGCGCCATCAACCTTATGGAAGTCTGCGGCACGCATACCGTGAGTATCGGGCGCTATGGCTTTCGCTCCATTATGCCTGCCGGGCTCAAACTGCTGAGCGGTCCGGGTTGCCCCGTCTGCGTTACCGCCAACCGCGACATCGACCACGCAATCGCGCTCGCCAACATAGACGGCGCCATCATCACCACCTTTGGCGACATGATGCGCGTGCCCGGGTCATCCACCTCGCTCGCTGCGCAAAAGGCGGCAGGGCGTGACATTCGCATCGTCTACTCCCCGCTCGACGCGCTCGACATTGCCGAGCAAAACCCCGATCGCCCGGTCATTTTTATGGGCGTGGGCTTTGAGACCACAACGCCCACCATCGCCGCCGCCATTTTGGAGGCCGATGCACGCGGACTCCAGAACTTCTCGGTCTACTGCGCCCACAAGACCACGCCGCCGGCGTTGCGCGCCATCGCCAACGACCCCGAGACCACCATCGACGGCTTTATCCTGCCGGGCCACGTCGCCACCATCACGGGCTTGGCGCCCTTTAGCTTTTTGGTCGACGAATTCAATACCCCGGGCGTGGTCACGGGATTTGAACCGGTCGATATCCTGCAGGGCATCTGCATGCTGGTCCAGATGGTTGTCGAGGACAGGCCGGCGATTGACAACGCCTACCGCCGTGGCGTCAACGCAGACGGCAATCCCGTGGCGCGCCAGCTGGTCGAGCAGGTGTTTGAACCATGCGACACCACGTGGCGCGGGCTGGGGCCGATTGCGGCTTCGGGACTCGCCATTCGTCCCGAATTCTCGCGCTTTGATGCCCGCACCCGCTTTGATGTGCCCGTTGAGGCGACAGTCGAGCCGCGCGGGTGCCGCTGCGGCGACGTGCTGCGCGGGGCCATTACGCCGAGCGACTGCCCGCTCTTTGGCCTCACCTGCACGCCCGAGCACCCCGTCGGCCCGTGCATGGTGAGCTCCGAGGGCAGCTGCGCGGCGTACTACCGCTACCGCAACTAGCCCGGACACACCCGCACACCGGCACCACCCACGATTGGAGTTTTCGATATGTCCCATAGCGTTACCGATAGCACCGTCCTGCTGGGCCACGGCTCCGGCGGACAGATGATGAAGCGCATCATCGATGAGGTCTTTTTGGATGCCTTTGGGTCGCCCGAGCTGCTCGAAGGCAACGACGCCGGCGTCGCCGCGCTGCCCGCGAGCGGGCGCATCGCCATGTCGACCGACAGCTTTGTAGTCTCGCCGCAGTTCTTCCCCGGTGGCAACATCGGCCGTCTCGCCGTGTGCGGAACCGTCAACGACGTCGCGACCTCGGGCGCCAACGTGCGCTACCTGTCGTGCGGCTTTATCCTCGAAGAGGGCTATCCCATGGATAAGCTCCGCCAGATTGTGCAGACGATGGCCGAGACGGCGCGCGAGGCGGGCGTGTCCATAATCACGGGCGACACTAAGGTGGTCGAGCGCGGCGGGGCCGACGGCGTCTATATCAATACCGCCGGCGTGGGCGAGGTGCCTGCGGGCGTGGCGCTCAGCGGCGCAAACTGCCAGCCCGGCGATGTCATCCTGGTCTCGGGTACACTGGGCGACCACGGCATCGCTATCATGAGCCAACGCGAGGGTCTGGCGTTTTCGAGCACGATCGAAAGCGACGCCGCACCGCTCAACCACCTGATTGCCGATGTGCTTGCCGCAGCACCCGACACACGCTGCTTTCGCGACCCCACGCGCGGTGGCCTGGCGTCCACACTCAACGAGTTTGCCCAGGCCAGCGGCGTTGCCATGGAGATCGACGAGGACGATGTGCCCGTGCGCCCCGACGTGCAGGCCGCCTGCGAGATGCTCGGCTACGATGTGCTGCAGGTGGCAAACGAGGGCAAGATGGTTGCCGTCGTGCCGGCCGAGCAAGCCGATGCCGCGCTGAGCGCCATGCGCGCCGCCCGCTACGGCGAGAATGCCGCCGTCATCGGTCGCGTGCTGCCGCTTGCCGAGGGCGCCCGTCCCGCCGTGCACGTGCGCACCGGCTGGGGCTCGACCCGCATCCTCGACATGCTCGTAGGAGAGCAGCTGCCGAGAATTTGCTAACGACAAAGGCTCAGGGCTATCAAAGATATTCAGATTCCAAACATGCCCGGCACGCATGCCCAGTATCATGGGGTGCGTTTTACAACTCAAGCGGCAGGAGCACCCATGGCAGCAGCTTTTTCCCATGTGATCTTTGACCTGGACGGCACCATTCTCAACACGCTCGAGGACCTGGCGGCCGCCGGCAACCATACCTGCGAGGCGCACGGCTGGCCCACGTTTGCCGTTGACGAGTACCGCTACAAGGTGGGAAACGGCATGCTCAAGCTGGTTGAGCGCTTTATGCCCGCCGAGTACGCAGGCGACGGCCGCATGTTTGAGCAGACGCTTGCCGAGTTTAGGGCTTACTACGGCGAGCACAAGGAAGACCACACCGCTCCCTATGCCGGCACGATCGAGATGCTCGACCGCTTGCGCGTCGCGGGCGTTCAGCTTGCCGTGCTCACTAACAAGGACCACGTCTCGGCGGCTCCGCTTATCGAAAAGTATTTTGGTTCCGAGCGCTTTGCGCTGGTGCAGGGCCGTGTCGATGCGTTTCCGCCCAAGCCCGAAGCACCCGTCACGCTGCATGTGATGGAAGAGCTAGGCGCCGACCCGGCGACCACGCTCTACGTAGGCGATTCCAATGTCGATATCCTGACCGGCCACAACGCCGGCCTTAAGAGTGCGGGCGTCAGCTGGGGTTTCCGCGGCCGCGCAGAGCTGGAAGCCGCCGGCGCCGACTACGTGGTGGACACCCAGGGCGAGCTCGCAGCGCTAATCCTGGGCGAGTAACGAGCGACACTGCTTAACGCAGCTGCGACAATGCTGTTGCGCGGAAAGTAGTCGTTGGGGACGTTCTTAAACGACTAGTCAGACAAGAACGCCCCAACGACTACCCCAACAATGGCAACGCCGCAGGTAGAGGACGGACAGCAAGCGGACACCAGAGCGAACAAATTGGCATGAAAAGAGGACGGCATAGACCTTCTGGTCATACCGTCCTCTTTGAATGACAAGTTGTCGCTCTGGTGCCCGCGCAACGTCGAGCAGTTGCGGCGTTTGGTAAAACGCCGCAACGAACTAGCTCAGCATTGCATCCATCATCTCGGAGTTGACGGAGTCGTCGGCAGACCACTCGCCGTCGTCGTTGCAGGTGTACTTGAAGATAACCGTGGTCTTCCTGGGCTCGGTGGCCTTGGTCACATCGACCATAACCTGACCGGCCATCTTGTACAGCTCGTCATCGGAAGGAACCGTATCAAGCGCGGCGACCTTCTCCTGATACTGGGTGGAGAAGTCCTCGACGATCTTGTTCATAGACTTGCAGGTGATAGAGACCTCGGCGGTCGCGACACCCTTGTCCTCGTCGACCGTCACGTCGCCGATCTTGTAGTCAAAGCCCTCGAGATAGGTCTTGGCATACTCCTTGGGATCGATACCCAGCTGCTCGAACTCGTCGCCCGAAGCCTCCTCCAGACCAGAAAGGAAGTCGTCGCCACCGTTCTTGACCTCGTCAAACTGCGTCGTAAGATCCTCGGTGATGAGCTCCTCAACCGAAGGACCTCCACAGCCGGAAAGCACGACCACACATGCAACCAAGACGGCCATGAGGGGCGCAAGCAGCAGCTTCTTTTTCATGTTGTTCCTCCCAATGAGCGGCACTGCGCTTCCCGGACGCGGCGCACGTTGTAATAAGTAAGCCCATACTATCCACTTATGAACACCCTCGGCAACGCGAAGGCGCGGTCGGTTCGTTTTAGCGTCCGAACGGTTTGCAAGCCCACCCAACGTGCAATAAAACGCTTTCCCGCAGTGCAATAAAAAAGGTGGCCGGAAAACCCGACCACCCTCGCACAGCCTTTGGATGCCGCAGTTTACTTGCGGACGACCTTGACGATGGCGTCACCGGCGGCGACGGCGGACTCTGCCTCAACGGTGAGCTCGACATCGGCAAACTCGGCGGTGTTGGACACGGCCACGACGACGCAGTCCTTGTAACCGGCAGCGGCGATCTTGGCGCGGTCGATCTTGAGTATGGGCTGGCCAGCCTTCACAACGTCGTCGGCCTTGACGAAGCCCTCGAAGCCGTCGCCGTTCATGTTGACGGTATCGACGCCAACGTGCACCAGAACCTCGATGCCGCTATCGGACTGCAGGCCCACGGCGTGACCCATGGTGACGGTCACCTTACCGTCGCAGGGAGCGTAGACCAGATCGTCCTCGGGCCACACGGCACAGCCCTTGCCCAGAACCTCGCCACCAAAGACGGGATCGGGCACGTCGGCCATCTTGATGACCTTGCCCTTGACGGGCGAGCACAGCACGTCGGCGCCGGCAGAAGCAGAGATGGAGGCCGGAGCAGCGGCAGCCGCGGGCTCAGCCTTCTTCTTGAACATGTCAAACAGACCCATACGTTTTCTCCTCTTGATTAAGCGCAACGTTGTGCGCATGCCTACGGTAATTATAGTGCCAAATGGTTCAAATGCTAAGGTGGGGACTCGAATCGCAAGCCCTTCCCGGTAGTGCTCGTGGGATGAGCATCTCCTTTGCATCGCGGTTCGATAAGCCGAGTATCGCCCACGCGCGGGACGGGCAGAAGCGGGCACGCCAAACCCGATACTTCTTTTCGCAGCGGCACCCCGCCGCCACCCCGCTCCTGGCACCTCCTGATACCTACCGAAACGTGCCAAAATAAACCCGTCCCTTTTTGGTAGGTTTGGCGAGTGTGGATTTTCGGACGCTTAACTAACGAGCGTGGATAATCTCCCACTTTGACTTTGAGGCCGTCACCGAGCCAAAAACGGGAGATTATCCACGTTCATTTTGGATGACCCCCTTGTACCAAGCCGAGCTCCATGGTCAAGTAATAACGACTTTTTATCATTAGATTGTTTACATCAATTCTAATAACTATTTAATCCTTAAACTCGTTATTAGAATTGATATGATTGGCCTAATAACGAGTTTCCGGCACTAAAGATATGGAGGGCGCGATGCAAATCGAGGAGAACGGCCAGGGAACGCTCCGCAATAATCTATCGGGGAAATTGGCTTACTATTCGTTTTTTCCAACGCCCTTGCAATCATTGAGGCAGCTAAACCTCACCGAGGAAACCTATCGCACGCTTTCCGCATGCTCACGAAAGCTTGGAGAGCTTGAAGGCATGCTCTACTTTGTTCCCAACGCCGATATGTATCTGACAATGTACGTGCGCAAAGAAGCACTCCTTTCTTCGCAAATTGAGGGAACCCAGTGCACGTTTGACGACCTACTTAGTCCATCGCAAACACAACTCCATCATAAAGATGTCGCAGACGTCGTGAATTACGTCCGTGCTGTCGACCGCGGCGTAGAACTGCTCAAAAAGATGCCCTTGTGCACGAGACTTCTTAGGCAAGTTCATGCGGTCCTGCTGGACGGAGTGCGCGGAACGGAGAAGAATCCAGGCGAGCTGCGCTCCTCACAAAACTGGATTGGCCCCTCAGGCTGCACCATTGCAACCGCATCGTTTGTCCCTCCAAACATTGAAGATTTGAGCAACACGCTCCAGGACCTCGAACGCTTTATCAATGAGCCTCAAGTCGAAATGGATCCGATTGTGCGGGCGGCGCTCGTCCATTACCAATTTGAAACTGCCCATCCATTCCTAGACGGAAACGGTCGCCTGGGCAGGCTTCTCATTACACTTATGCTCATCAATGATGGCGTTCTTCATTCTTGCTTGTTCTATCCATCGTTCCAGTTCAAGAAAAATCGAAGCGAGTACTACCGGCAACTCACATCCGTAAGGGAGAGAGGCACTTACGAGGAATGGATAGAGTTTTTCTGCAACAGCCTTCTCGAGAGTGCGAAGGACTCGGTAGGGTCTTTAAAAAACCTTGTTGACCTCCATAACCGTTCCACAGCAACCATTACCGAAAATCTCGGAAGGACTGCTGCAAACGGGCAAAGGCTGTTGGGCATTCTTGAAGAGCACCCCATCGTCGACACCGCATTCATCGCTGCCCAACTCGATATCGGCAGGAGTACCGCGAGCTCGCTCGTCAAATCATTTGAAGAATTGGGTATCCTCCGTCCTCTCGACGAGTCAAGACAGAGATACCGGCAGTACGGGTATGAAGAGTATCTTTCGATTCTCAGGGAAGACGCCGAGCCGATTAGATAGGCATCGCAACCCAGGCAAATTAAAGCGAGCGTGGATAATCTCCCACTTTGAGCCCGCACACAGGCCAAAAACGGGAGATTATCCACGCTCATTCCTGAGTAGTCATTTATGAACGTCCCCAATGACTAGTCCGGCAACGCCGATGTTTCGGCAACGACAGCGAGCGAGCCGCATTCGGAGCAAGACGACGCCGCAGGTAGAGAACGGACAGCGAGCGGGCCGCATTTGAGACAAGGTGACGTGAAACGAAAGGGCGCTGACCTTCTGGTCGCGCCCTTGAAGTTGAACGTCAGATTGTCCAAATGCGGCCCGC
>JAXJLC010000007.1:0-2653 GCA_036297365.1 Collinsella sp. | reverse complement strand
TCTACGAGACCGGCAAGAAGATGACCGCGCTCGCCGACAAGGTCGCCGACGAGGGCTACGACGCCGTGTTCCTGATGGGCGTCGGCGGCACCTGGGACGAGCTCATGCAGCTCGAGTACCTCATGAACAAGTTCGGCGACCGCGACCTCGAGGTCTACCTGATCCACGCCGCCGAGTGGAACGTCTCCGGCCACAAGCGCATGACCGAGAAGTCCGTCGTGCTCACCGCCTCCGAGTCCGGCACTACCCCCGAGGTCCTCGAGGCCGTCAAGAAGATGAAGGAAAAGGGCATTCGCGTCTACGCCATGACCAAGCCCGAGGGCCCCATCGGCCAGGCTGTCGGCGCCGAGAACTGCGTCGCCATGGCTTCTGACCATGGTTCGGGCGGCTGCGAGAAGGGCTACTACCTCGCCGACTGCTTCGGCCTGCGCCTGCTCAACCGCCGCGGCTGCTTCCCCAAGTTCGATCTGTTTATCGAGCAGACCAAGGACATCTGGAAGGACATGCTCGATATCCGCAAGCGCTTCGAGCCGCGCGCCGAGGAGCTCGCCAAGAAGTACGCCCTGGCCCCCTACACCATGTTCATCGGCTCCGGCGCCCTGTGGGGCGAGACCATCCTGTTCTCGATGTGCATCCTGGAGGAGATGCAGTGGAAGCGCACCCGCTACATCACCTCGGCCGACTTCTTCCACGGCACCCTCGAGCTCGTGGAGCCCGGCGTCCCGGTCTTCCTGTTCATGGGCGAGGACGAGAACCGCAAGCTCGACGAGCGCGTCCGCGCCTTCCTGACCCGCGGCGTGACCGGCGACACCGACCTCAACATCATCGACACCGCCGAGTTCGCGATCCCCGGCCTTGACGACGAGTTCCGCGTCATCGTCTCCCCGTGGATTCTGACGGTGCTCGTGACCGACCGCCTGGCTCGCTACTACGAGACGGTCACCAAGCACAACCTCAAGTATCGTCGCTACTATCACCAGTTCGACTACTAAAGAAAACGGGTGCGGGAACGTGCCGGGCTATTGAGAGGAACACAGAATGAGACAGTACATCATCGCCAGCCATGCGCACTTCGCCACCGGCATCAAGGAGAGCGTCGAGCTGCTCTCGGGCGCTCGCGACAACGTCCACGATCTTTCGATGTTCGTCGATGGCCGCATGGACGTGGCCGAGGAGGCCCAAAAACTGCTGGCAGGCATGTCTGCCGACGATGATGTCGTTGTCTGCACCGACCTCTTTGGCGGCAGCGTCAACAACGAGTTCACCAAGATCGTCCAGACGCGTCCCCGCACGTACCTCGTTACCAACATGAACCTTCCTCTGCTCATCCAGCTGCTGTTCTCTGACGAGTCGGCGCCGGTTGAGGAGACGATTCGCGCCATCGTCGCTGCGGACGATACGCGCGTGAAGTTTGTTAACGATCTTTTGGTCGATGACGAGGAGGAGGAAGAGTTCTAATCCGCAGCACCTACTGACACGCCGTATGACGGCACAAGACCTTTGGGGGGTCACATTATGATTCAGCTACTTCGCGTTGACCATCGCCTGCTTCATGGCCAGGTCGCAGTTTCCTGGGTTCAGGGCCTTGGCTCCAACTGCATCTTCTGCGTGGGCGATAAGGTCGCTAACGACCCGGTGTGGAAGACGACGCTCAAGATGGGCAAGCCTGCCGGCTGCAAGCTCGTCATCAAAGATATGGAGCATGCAATCGAAGCTATCAACTCGGGCGTGACCGACAAGTACAAGATGATCATCTGCGTCGCCACTATCGCTGAGGCAAAGCAGCTTGTTGAGGGCTGCCCGCAGATCAAGTCGGTCAACCTGGGCAACACCAAGCCCAAGGACGAGAAGCGTCCCGACGCTCGTCAGGTCTCTCGTCAGATCTTCCTGACCGCGGCCGAGGAAGCCGATGTGCGCGAGATGCTGGATCGTGGCGTTGAGGTCGAGATTCGACCCCTGGCCGATGACCCCAAGGTCGACTGCGCCAGCGTGCTCTAGGCGTTCAATTTCGAAGAGTCTGAGCTCTTCGTAGTGTCCTATATGGAAAGGGGGATGTATGCTTACCCAAGCAATCCTCATCGGACTTATCGCCGCATTTGGTAAGTTCGACTGCCAGCTCGGTACGCTCTACGCGTTCCGCCCCATCGTCCTGTGCCCGCTCGTGGGCCTGGTGCTGGGGGACCTGCAGTCCGGCCTCGCGATCGGTGCGAGTCTGGAGCTGCTGTTCATGGGCTCGATCTCCATCGGCGCCTACGTGCCGCCTGATGAGACGATCGGCGGCGTGCTCGCCTGCGCCTTCGCTATCCAGCTGGGCCAGAGCACCGAGGCAGCCATCGCGCTTGCCATGCCCATCGCCACGCTGTGCCTTGCCATCAAGAACATCCTTAACGCCGCCCTGCCGATCCTGGTCGACCGCGCTGATGTCTACTCCGGCCAGGGCAACCTTAAGGGTGTCTATGCGATGCACTTCCTGATCGGTTTGACCGGTATCATCATGGCGTTCCTGCTGTGCTCGCTGTCGTTCTATCTGGGTGCTGACGCCATCCAGGGCCTGCTCGACTTCATCCCGCCCTTTGTCCTTGCTGGCTTTGGCGTTGCCGCCAACTTCCTGCCTGCCATGGGCTTCGCCATGCTCGGCCGCCTGGTGCTCACC
>JAXJLC010000006.1:0-9373 GCA_036297365.1 Collinsella sp. | reverse complement strand
CGTGATGAAGTTCTCGGTACGCGCCTTCTTTTCGCTGGCGTTTTCCACGAGTTCCAGGACGCGTGCGACGGTGGACTCGCCAAAGGGCTTGGTGGTGCGCACGTGGATGAGACCCGTCATGTTGATGCAGCCGCTGATGATATCGTCTCCGGTTTTGGCCGGGCGGGGGACCGACTCGCCGGTAAGGGCGGCGGTATCGAGCTGCGTCTCGCCTTCGACGATGACGCCGTCGATGGGCACGCGCTCGCCGGGCTTGACGACGATGACGGTGCCGACGGCGATGTCATCGGGGGAGACCTGCTCGAGTGTGCCGTCGGGTTGCTCGACGTTGGCATAATCGGGCGCGATGTCCATCATGGCGCTGATCGACTTTCGGCTTTTGCCCACGGCATATGCCTGGAACAGCTCGCCGACCTGATAGAACAGCATGACGGCGGCGCCTTCGGCCATGTGCGGGTCGGTGTCGGGGAAGAGCACCATGGCAAACGCGCCGATGGTCGCGACGGCCATAAGGAAACTTTCGTCGAAGGTCTTGCCGCGGCGGATGTTGTTGTATGCCTTTTGGGGCACGTCGTAGCCGGCAATTAGGAACGGCACCAGGAACAGCACGAAGCTGGCGTAGATGTCGCCCGGGGTGCCGAATGCGGCGGTAAGGGTACCGAGCTCGTCGAGGGCGTACACCACCGCAAAAACGCCTAGCGCTACCAGGATGCGGTTGCGCTTATGCTCGAGTGATTCTTTTTTCTTGCGCTTCTTCTTTTTCTTTTTGGGGTCGGCGGTGGCCATGACTCGTATCCTCCCATTTGAATGTATGAACATTCGCTCATATAATTTCGCGAGCAAAGGCCGCAGCAAGCGCGGCCTTGCAGGTTGGCGTAAACCTTGGCTAGAGAATGATCTCGCAGTCCGGCTCGGCGTCGGCGGTGAACTCCACAACGCGGTCGAGGACCTCGTCGAACTCGGCGTCATCGGCCTCGAGCGTCAACTTCTGGGTCATAAAGTTGACCGAAACGGATTTGACGCCCTCGAGCTTGGCCAACTCGTCCTGAAGCTCGCGCGCACAGTTGGCGCAATCGATCTCATCGAGCTTGTACTGCTTTTTCATGGTGGGTTCCTTTCCCGTTTTTGCGGCTTGGGTGCAGGCCGCGCTGGTACCGTGGTTGGTTGCTATTCGCAGATATGGCTCATGCCCTGGTTGAGCATGGTGTAGACGTGGTCGTCGGCGAGCGAGTAGAGGATATTGCGCCCGTCGCGCCGGAATTTAACCAGGTGCGACTGCTTGAGTGTGCGCAGCTGGTGCGACACCGCGGACTGCGAGGTTTCGGTCGCTTCGGCGATGTCTGCCACGCAGAGCTCGCGGCCCATGAGGGCGTAAAGGATCTTGATACGCGTGGTGTCGCTGAAGACCTTGAACAGGTCGGCGAGGTCGTAGAGAAGCTCCTCGTCGGGAAGGTCCTCGGGCGAGCAGGTGGTGGGGATCACTGGCTCGGTGGCCTCGGTGTCGGGTTTCGTTTCATCAACGCGGATGCTCATTGCAATATCCTTTCATATGAACATACGCTCAAATAACTTACTTCCGATTATATGAGCGTATGTTCATATGTCAATAACGTTTAAGTAATTCATCGCACAAAATGATGGGGAATAGTGGACGAGATTCCGGATTGAGCGGTTTTGATAGTCGATGCCGAGGTGGGTGCCCCCGCGCCGTGCAAAAATTGGAGTATTCTGCAACTATAGGGGGTCTGTTTATCTATTTCGGGCCAAATAAAGCCGCTCAAGAGTTATCCAAGGGCGGTAAACAGATAAGATCTTCCTCAAGTGTTGCCTAACGTTCCCGTTCGATAGCGTCTTTGTTTCTCATTTGGATTAACTTGTGGGTGCTAGAGGGCCGACCCTGCTGAATACTCGCAATTTTGCACATCGCTAGGGTACCCACCTTGTTAGCCGGTCTAGCTTCCGGCCCCGAAGATCCTGCCCTCGGGCGCGAGGCTGCTTGTTTGGGCAAATGATGGGCTGTCGGATTCGACTGTCTGCATGTCATCGATTGCTGTAACTTCATTAATTGTCGGGTCATCCAGCGTGATGCCTTCGAGTGTTGCTTTTTCGAGGTCGATTCGTTGGCGCTCTTCGGAATCCTGGCGAAGCTGCTTCTGAATTCGCCTTTTCTCTTCTATAAACCTTCTGAGCACAAACTGTCTCAGGTCCTCTTGCATGATTTGAAAGTCTTTTGGTAGACGCGAGGGGCGTACGCCCTCTTTCCGCTGGATTGCTTCCATGACCCTAACGAAAGAGCTGGCATGCATAAAGGAATAACGGCTGACGGTGATGATTCCGTATCCCATGGACGCAAGCGCATTCTTGCGTTCCTCATCGATGGCGCGGTCTTCTTCCGCGTCATGATAAAAACCGTTGTATTCAATGTCTGTGCGAGATTTCTTTAGATACGCATCCATAAAGAACTTTTTGCGTCTCGTGAGATTCTTTGCGGCGGCGGTGACCTGCACCTCGTAATCGGTCTCAATTCCTTAATACCAAGCCCTCCTTCGCTTTTGGGCAGCGTTAGCATCATGACAAATGCCGTTTCCATGGGAGACCGGCATCCGTCGCGTACACATTGGATCGCCTTTCGGGCAAGGGCCAAACCGTCGCATCTGGTAATGGAATTAAAGAACTGCTTTAACCTCTCGGTCGAGGTGAGCGCGAAACGCTCGTTATAAGAGGTGGAAGAGCCGGTTCCAAGGGAGTAAGCGCTGCACAATTCAAAGTAGTACTCCACCAGTTCGCGAAAAGGGAGATAGGTGGCGGCTTGAAGTGCGCAAAGCTCAACGCCAACAATGAAGATGCCATCTTCAAGCTCTATAAAGCGTGAGTTCGAGAATCGTTTTGACGAAACGTGGCATTGACAGTTCATTGCATAGCGCGCATTCCTGCGATCAAACACCATCACCTCGAGGGAATCATTTGCGCCGAGGGAAACATCATGTTTGGTGAGCCATTCTGCGGCTGCGTCAAGGAGCGTTCCGGTGGGACATGATCCGTAAATCGCGGCAGGGTTACAGGACTCGATGCCTTTCGCAGACACCGAATGCACGGCCTGGTAGACCGCTTTTGCAGTGGTATGTGACAATACGATACTCATGGTATATATCGTGTCAGCTAATGCCGTGTTGATGGCGCTGAGTGAAAAAGTCGTTTTAGAGGTCTAACCAAATGCTGTCCAAAAGCTTGACGCAATTATGAGTTGGTATGCCCTAAATAAAAGTTTTCGCAGCTTAGCTATAGCATATAACTACTCAATTGCTGCACATTTGATTGTGATGCATCACCATTCGACAACGAATTACGTGTCGGGAATTGGCCAAAATCGTTCAAAATGAGGGTTCAGAATTTGTGATGGCAGATCTATCTGTGGAATGTAGGGCGGCCCCGCTGCGGGGTTTTCCGCTGCGAGGCCGCTCGTGATCTACGCCGGAGTTTGTCGTAGACGTTTCTACTTGGCAAACAGGTTCTTGAGGTTGAACTCGGCTTGGACGGTGCGGAGCATGAGGTCGGTGTCGTCCAGACCCAGATGCTGCTCGTTGGCATCGGCGGCGAGGGTGCCACGGCGGCGCGCCCAGTTCTCGAGCGCGGCGGGCGCGGACTCGCGGGGGAGCGAGCGCACGTCGGCGTCCAAGCTGCGGCAGATCTGGCGCGAGTCGATGACGATAATCTTGCCGGCGCGGCGTGCCTCGGCGTAACCGTCCAGATGAATTTTGAACCAGCTGTCCTCGAACGCGGCGTTATGCGCCATGTACGGGTACTTCTTCATAAGCTTGAGCAGCTGCTTCTGCAATTCCTTGTTCTCGCGGAAGGGCGTTTTGCCGTCGATGTCGTCCCAGGTGATGTGGTGGATATTCGACAGCGGCACATCCTCGCCGCGGTAGATATCGGGCAGGCCGCAGTAGTGTGCCTCGGCGTCATGCGGCACGGCGTCGCTGGTGAGGTCCATGATTTCCCAGCCCACGTTGATGATATAGCCGCGCTCGGGTGCACGGCCGGTGGTCTCGATGTCGATACCGAGCACGGTGCCCTGGATGGGCTTGCGGGCGTAGGCCACGCCGAGCGCGTCGCGGTCGCCGCGGATCTCGCGCATGACCGACGCGGCGGTGCGCTTTTGCATCTTACCGATGGCGGCGCAGGTGTCGGCATCGGACAGGCCGCGCGAAAGCGTCGCGGGCGTCACGTTGCGCAGGCGCGCCTCGCCAATCTGGTCGCACAGGTCGCGGTTGCGGTCAGCCAGGTCGCGCACGGTGGCAAAGTCGAAGCTGGGGTCGCCCTCGGCGGTAAAGTACTCGGTTTCGAGCACCTTAAGGGCCTCCTCGCCCTTCTGGCGCTCGGACTCCATGGCGCCGTGATCGCCATAGATAAACATGGGAATAAACGGCTGGCGCTCGTATTCGAGTGCTTGTGAAACGTTCATATAACTGCTCCTTGGACGGGCCGCAGCGCGCGGCTCGGGTTCATTGAGATGTGGCGAGATGATAGTTTACCATGGGCAACTATTGGCATCGCGCCTAGGACAACTACAATACCCTAGTTGACCGCTAGGACTTTTACAATGCTGCCGAAAGACACGAAAGGTTCCATCCGTCATGGATTTGCTGATTGATATTCTGCTCGACGCCGGCAAGGACACGCTCTCGCTTGTGCCGTTTTTGTTGGTGACGTATCTGGCCCTCGAGACCTTGGAGCACGTCGCGGGCGACCGCGTTAACGGGGCCATCAAGCGCGCCGGCGCCGCAGGTCCCGTGGTTGGCTCGTTGCTGGGTATGGTGCCGCAGTGCGGCTTTTCGGCCATGGCGGCAACGCTGTACGCCGGTCGTGTCGTGACCTTGGGCACGTTGGTGGCGGTGTTCCTTTCGACCTCCGATGAGATGCTGCCGCTGTTGCTCGCCGAGCAGGTGCCCGTGCAGACCATGGCGATGCTTTTGGCTTCGAAGGCACTGATCGCGCTGGTCACGGGCTTTATCGTGGACGCCGCCATTCGCGGCCTGCGTCGTAACGCTCGCGCGCATGCGGCGATTCGCCGTACCGTGCTGGGAACCGCGGCCAACCCGGCCCACGTGAACTGCGCGCACGACGACCACACTGGCGGTGACATCATCGACGAGGTGGCCGAGGCGGGCGTGAGCGCCGATCATATCCATGAGCTGTGCGAGCGCGACCATTGCGGTTGCGATGAAGACGAGGACGAGCACGAACACGGACATGGCCACGATCACGGTCATGAGGACGAGCATGAACACCATGATGGCCACGGTCACTCCCGCTCTCACGAGGGCGCGCCCCTCCTGTCGATTATTCGCAGCGCCATCTCGCACACCGTGCAGGTATCGGTATTCATTTTTCTGGTGACGCTGATTCTGGTCGCCGTGCTCGAGACCTTCGGCGAGTCCGCGATCGAGCAGTTCCTGCGTGGCAACGAGACGCTCGCCGTCCTGGGTTCGGCGCTTGTCGGCCTGATTCCCAACTGCTCGGCCAGCGTCGTCATCACACAACTGTACCTGGAAGGCGCGCTGCAGCTGGCCCCGATGCTCGCCGGCACGCTCATCTCTGCTGGTGTGGGCTACCTGGTGCTGTTCCGCACCAACCGCAGCGCCCGCGAAAACGTCCTGTTCCTGATCATGATGTACGTCATCGGTGCCGGCTGGGGCCTCATCCTATCCGCCGTTGGCCTTTAAGTAGATTATTGGGACATGTCTTACGATCTACCCCTGTGACCAGGGCATTCCTCGCTGCCAAAACAAAAAGGTAGATTTTTAGGCACGTCCCAAAAATCTACCTTGGTTAGCGCAGCAGCTCGGTGAGGTTTCGCTTAAAACGAGCGCGGTCTTCGCTGGTAAATGCCGCCGGTCCGCGAGTGCGTCCGCCGGCGCGGCGCACCTTCTTTTCCTCGTGGCGAATAAACAGTTGCATGTCGATGGTCGCCTTGTCGTAGACGCGCCCGCGCACACCGATTGCGGCGGCATCGCGGCCGAGCACCATGCTCGCCAAGCCAATGTCCTGCGTCACGACTACGTCGCCCGCCTGCAGGCGTTCGACAATGGCAAAGTCGGCGCTGTCGGCGCCCACGCTCACATCGAGCGTCGTGACCCAAAAGCCGCGTCGCGCGTGCTCGGCATCACGCGGGTCGTCGCGGCGAATGTGCCGTTCCAGGTTTTGCGTGCTGTTGCCGGCGATAACAACGGCGACGCCCGCCCGCCGCGCGCAGTCAATCGACTCGCGCGTGACCGGGCAGGCGTCTGCATCAATAAAGAGCGTTCGCGGCATCTAGTGCACCAGTTTGCCAAATTGAATAGCGCGAACAATCAGCGTTACGCCAAACACCAGCAGTGCGGCGCCGCTAAAGATGACGAGCATCTTGGCCGACCACAGCGGATAGATAAACACGAACATGCCGGCGATGATGGAGAGCGCGCCGCTCAGGATGGCGAGGGCACGGTTGGACGAAAGCTCGGACTCCAGAATGGACATGACACCTTCGACGATCCAGCCAAAGCCGGCCACGATAACCACCATCGTGGTGAGCGTCGCGGTCGAGAAGGCCTGGTTGCGCAGGATTATGACGCCGCCCAAGATAATGAGTAGGTTGGAGATGATGCTCGTCACGCGCCAGCCGGTGGGCAGCAGCGGCTCAAAAATGGCAGTGAACAGCCTGATGGCAGCAGTGATTACAAAGTAAAAACCCAGGACAGTCATCAAAAAGACGAGGGACTTGGCGGGTGCAAAAAGCAGCGCGATACCAGCAATGAGCGCTAAGACGCCCGTGATGGCGTAGATCAAGCGTACGGCCTTGACGGCTTTGCCCGCCATGCTTTTCTCGTCAAATCCAAACTGGCTCGATTTTGGTCATCGTTCTTAAAGATGCCCATAATGTCTCCTTTCCGTGTGGTGCACGTCGCGTTCATTGCTCTCCGTGCGGCGTACGCCAAAAGTGCTGCAACAAGTATCGCCCAAGGGCGCCGATGCATGGGGCGGGAAGGACGAATTGCCGCCCCACATTCCCGAATTGTTACTTTTGTTCCCGCTCCAGTGAGGATTAATCAACAATTGTAGAACATTACGCCGCTGTATGTAATTGCCTAGGTTTTAGGTTAGATTCTCCTAAGAACAATTGCCCGAAATTGGGGGTCCCTATGAACGAAACAGTTCCCGCGGCGCCGGTAAGCGCTGAGTCGATGGCAAAGCAGGGTTGCGAAAAGCTCGGCTTGGACGCGTTTGATGCGTTGGTTCGCCGCGCCCGCACGTGCCGCCGCTTTGACGAGTCCATGCGCGTGCCGCGCGAGTTTTTGCTCGAGCTGGCGGAACTTGCGCACCTGGCTCCCTGTGGTGCCAATGCTCAGCGTCTGCGTTTTCATGTGGTAAGCGGTGCAGAGGACTGCGCGCGTGTATTTGACGAGCTCGCATGGGCCGGCGCACTTAAGGACTGGCCGGGTCCTGCCGAGGGTGAGCGCCCGACCGGCTACATCGCGATTCTTGCTGAGCGCGCCGTTCCGGGCAAGCCCGCCGCTCCCATTACCGATGTCGACACGGGCATTGCCGCGCAGACGATGATGCTCGCCGCCCGCAGCGCCACGCCCGAGGTGGCAGCCTGCATGTTCAAGGCCTTTACGCCCCACGCGATCGATGCCATGGGGCTCGATAACGACAAATATGAGCTCAAGCTGATCATGGCGTTTGGCGTTCCGGCCGAGACACAGGTGATCGATGCGATCGATTCCAACCCCGACGGCTCCATCAATTATTGGCGCGACGAGGCGCAGGTGCACCACGTACCCAAGCGCTCGCTTGTCGACGTACTGGTGTAGTTGAGCGTCACCGCGGTGTGATCCGGCGGTAAACCACCACAAAGGTACCTGTCCCCTTTGCGGTGGTGCGAGGGGAGGACGTGTGGCAGATTTGTATTTGGTGCGGCATGGGCAGACTGAGCTCAATGTGCAGAACATTTTGCAGGGTGGGCACGATTCGCCGCTTACGGCGCGCGGGCGCGAGCAGGCGCTGGCGACGCGCGCGGCGTTTGAGGCGCGTGGCGTGACCTTTGACCGTGTGTATTCCTCCCCGTTGGGCCGGGCGCGGCGTACGGCTGAGCTAATTGCTGGTGAGGGCCGCTCGATAGAGCTGGTCGATGACCTGCGCGAGTGGCATTTGGGCTCGCTGGAGGGTACATCAAATCGCGAGATGCCGCCGCAGCCCTGGGGTGATTATCCGGTGGCCTTTGGTGGCGAGTCTGAAGGCGAGCTCCAGTCGCGCATGGTCGCGGCGCTGTCCCACATCATGGCCAGGCCGCAGCACGACTGTGTGCTGGCAGTCTCCCACGGCTCTTCCTGCCAGGAGTTTCTTGAGTATGTGACTGGCAGGGGAGAGCTACCCGACAACGGTGCCGTGCTTCATTTTGGCTATTGCGACGGTGCGTTTTCGCTCCTTGATTGGTAACGAACGAAAGGACCCCTATGAATAAAGACCTGTATCTGGTTCGTCATGGGCAGACAATATTCAACCTTAAGCGCATTATTCAGGGTTGGAGTGACTCGCCGCTCACGCAGCTGGGATGCGACCAGGCGGCGCGTGCCGGCATGTTCTTGCGTGCGCGCGGCATTGAACCCGATCATGCCTACACCTCCACACTTCATCGCACCGAGCAGACTATCGCCAACCTGTGGCCGGGCTTGGCGTACGAGCGCCTGGACGGTCTGCGTGAGTGGTTCTTTGGCGACTTTGAGGCCGAGCGCGTGATGCTTATGCCCGAGCGCCCGTGGCGAGATTTCTATCGTCAGTTTGGCGGCGAGGGCCAGATGCAGGTGCGCGAGCGCATGGCGGCGACGATAACCGATCTTATGCGACGTCCGGACCACGAGTGCGTGCTCGCGGTGAGCCACGGTTCGGCTATCAAGGAGTTTTTGGACCACGTGCGGGGCGCGGCGGCCGACGAGCGCGAACGCGTGCCGGGCAACTGCTCAGTGCTGCATTTTGCGTTTGACGATGCGGCCGATACGTTTGAACTGGTCGAAGTCTTTACGCAGGAAGACTACGCGCGCGAGCTGGGGCTTGAACCGCTCGTGGCTACTGCGGGTCCGCAGCGCGGATAACGCGAGCGCGGCGGCACGGGTCGTCGGCATAACTTCTCGACGCAAAAGGGGCGGAGATGCATGTACCTGCTGCATCTCCGCCCCCTGTTTGTTGGGCTGCCGATTTTTGTGCTGGACGGTCTGGTCTTGCTAGAACCGCGCGACCTGGTGCGTGAGCAGACCCGTCGGAACCTGCGCCGCGCCGCCGCTGACCTGCGCGGCGGGGAAGAGCGCAGCTACGGCAAAGTTGAACGGCTCTTTGCCCG
>JAXJLC010000005.1:0-6595 GCA_036297365.1 Collinsella sp. | reverse complement strand
GGACAGGTTTATTTTGGCAGGTTTTATCAGGCAAAACGCTCAAACAAAAACGCCGGATGCAAGACGAGCGTGCCCGTCAGCATCCGGCGCATCCACGGCTACCAGCTCAGCAGCTCGTAGCCGTCCTCGGTCACCACGAGTTGTACCTCGCACTGGGCCGAATCGCTGCCGTCCTTGGTGCGCACACACCAACCGTCACCCTTGCTAATCTTGATGTCGGGCGCTCCGGCATTGACCATGGGCTCAATGGTAAAGACCATGCCCGGAGCCATGATGGTGTCCACATCGGGTGCCTCGGTGGTAAAGCCCACAAACGGGTCCTCGTGGAACTCCTTACCGATGCCGTGTCCGCCGTACTCGCGCACCACGCTAAAGCCGGCGTCCTCGACCGTCTTTTGTACGGCCTCGGCCATAACGGACAGCGGCAGCCATGGCTTGACGGCCGCCAGGCCCGCCTCCACGCTGGCGCGGGTGACGTCGACAAGACGCTGGCGCTCGGCAGAGACCTCGCCGATGCAGAACATGCGGCTCGAGTCGCTAAAGTAGCCGTCCAAAATCGTGGAGCAGTCCACGTTGATGATGTCGCCCTCGTGCAGCACGTCTGTATCGCAGGGGATACCGTGACAGACCACATCGTTGATCGAGGTGCATACGCTCTTGGGGTAGCCTTCGTAGTTGAGGTCGGCCGGCGTACCACCGTGCTCGACGGTGTAGTCGTAGATCATCTGGTCGATCTGGTTGGTGGTCATGCCTGCGGCGATGTGCTCGCCTACGTAGTCGAGCACGCCTACGTTGATGGCTGCCGAGCGCTTGATGCCCTCGATATCGGCGGGCGTCTTGTAGAGCGTGCGGGGCAGAACCTCCCAGCCCTCCTCCCACAGGCGCTCGAGGCGCTCGTCGAAGGCGCTGTGACATTTCTTATATTTTTTGCCGCTGCCGCACCAGCAGGCGTCGTTGCGGCCGGGTACGGGTCCTTTGTCATACATGGCTAACTTCCTTTCATCCGCAGCTAGTATAGCCCACCCACGTGTCCATAAAAGTTGCGGTGATATAGTTCCGATTTAAGCGGTTTAACAGCACAAATAGGAACTATATCACCGCAACTGATGGGGCGGGATGGCGGGCACTAGCTGCTGCGTGGTTTTGCTAGTAGCTCACCTGGCAGGGGATGCCGAGGGCTTGGACGCGCGCGGCAATGGCGTCGAGCACCTCAGGCGCCGCTTTGGCAAGGCCAGCGATCGGTGTCTCGCGCGCCACCGTGTAAATGGTTGCTTCTTGTGGACGAATGCGCTCAAGCGCCGCGAGCCAGGGGGCAACGTACTCCTCGCCGGTGTTGTCGATGGGCTTGCCCTGATACTCACCGGTCAAAAAGATCGTCTGGATAATAACGTGACCGTCAAAGCTTTCGAACGTCTCAATCTGGTGCTCGACGTCGTAGGGGCCAACAGGCTGGTCGAGCAGCTGGATAAACGCCGGGTCGACCGTATCGAGCTTGAGGATGTTGTCGTCGACCATCATGAGCGCGTCGTGCACCTCGGGGCGGTCGGCGCGCGTACCGTTGGAGAGCACGGCGATCTTGGAGTTTGGGGCAAGCTCGTCGCGCAGCGCGACGGCGCCGGCGATGGCCTGAGGAAACTCCGGTGCGGCGGTGGGCTCGCCGTTGCCTGCGAAGGTGATCACATCGGGGAGCTCGCCCTCGGCTGCCATCTCGCGCAGCTTTGCCTCGAGCGCGTTGAGTACCACGGCGGCTGTGTTGTACGGCTCATGGCAGGGGCGCTCGGCGTTGAGGCCGTTTTCGCAGTAAATGCAGTCGAACGTGCAGATTTTGCCGCTGGCCGGCATCATGTTGACGCCGAGCGAGAGACCAAGGCGACGGCTGCGAACGGGCCCAAAGATGGGGCTGGCATTCAAAAACGTAGACATAGGCATATGCTCCTCAAGACAATTAACCTTAAGCATAGCATCGGCTCCAACGTATAGTCCGGGCTTGTGCTTTGCAGGTTTCGTTTTTTAACTCTGCCTTCGATGCCGCGTCATGAAAGGTATCGGGTCGGGTACAGTTAATCTGTTAACAAAACGCAAGACGATGGGGCACAACATGGATTTTACGGTCGAGAATGCGGGCACCACGATCGCCTGCCGCGAGTATGCTGGCCCGGTTGTATCGTCCGATGCACCCGCCTTGGTGTGCGTGCACGGCGCTTGTGTCGACGGCGTCTTCTTTGACGCCATCGCCCGCGAGCTCGCCTGTGACTATCGCGTCATTGCCTACGACCGCCGCGGTTGCGGCGAGAGTGGCGACGCTGCAGACGGACGCTACGACCTCGCCGCCCAGGCCGCCGACCTGCAGACCGTTATCGAGCATATTGGCGCTCCGGTAAACGTGCTCGCGCACAGTGCCGGTACGCTGGTGGCCCTGGAGCTTCTCCGTGCAAACCCCGACATAATCTCGCGTGCGATTCTGCATGAACCCGCCGTGACGGATGAGGGTGCCGGTCTGGGCGCGGCCCCGGTTTTGCTCGAGATGATCGCCGCAGGAAAGGTCTCCAGGGCATTACGGGCCTTCCTGGGCGCCATCGGCGATTCGGACCCTGAGGCCCCCAAGTTAACCGAGGCAGAAGCCAAACATGCCCTGCGCAACGGCCGCAGTTTCATGGCGAACGAATACGGGATTACTATGACCTGCGTCCCCGATTGGGATAGCGTTCGCGCGTCGAAAACGGTGGCCGCCGTGCTTTTGGGCGAGCTTTCGATTGGCACGTCCCGCGAGGCGGGTACGAGGATGGCGGCTGAGCTTTTGGATTGCCCCCTCGTAACGATTCCCGGCGCGCACAACGGCCTGCGCGATCGCCCGGCAGCGGCTGCCCAGACTGTCCGTGGCATCCTGGGGTTCTAGCAGCTGCAAAAAAACAAAACAGGCTTCATCCGCAAACGTTTCGGCCGTGTTAACAAACGTGCTCAAAACCTTACGTTTGCGGCTCCAATTGCGCCGTCTGCCAACTCATAAAAATGTAACGGCATTCACGTGCTTACCTGCATTGGCAAGGTGTTACCCTTGTAACATTTGGAACCCACCGCTACTATGCGAAGCTATCGAAAGGGCCCCATATGCTCAATAATCACGAGGCCAATCTAACCGACGAGGAGGCTGCCGTCGAGGTCGCCCGCGTCGCGAAGACCTACCCCGTGGTACGTTTGCTGTCGGCCGATCAGATTAAGAGCGAGCGTAACTGCCTGCTCGCCGGCGATCGCTGCCCTTGTCTGCGTCAGTCGAGTCTTGAGGCCTTGGCAGATTCGGGTGAGGTGTCGGAGCAACTGCTCAACGATGGTGTTGAGTACCGCGCCCGTCTGCGCCCTCTAAAGGTCGAGGGCGAGCCTCACGTCTTGCTGATGGTGCGTCCGATTGATGAGCAAGAGGCCACAGAAGAGGACCTTGTCTACACCGACGTGCTGACGGGCGTGCGCAATCGCCGATATTACGAGGAAAAGCTCCGTAGCGCCCGCATGAATGCCGGCATTGCGATGATCGACCTTGATGATTTTAGGGTCTTCAACGATACGTGTGGCCGTCATGCCGGCGACCTTGCGCTCGGTGCTGTGGCGACAGCCATGCGCAGCGGAATCCGTTCGACTGACGAGCTTGTGCGCTATGGCTGCGACAAGTTTGTGGTTGTCATGCCCAATATTCCCTCCGATGACTTCACCCGTCGCCTGCATCAGGTATCCGATGCCGTTCATGCCACGATTATTCCGGGCCATGAGTACGTGAGCTTGACGGCATGTGTTGGTGGCGTTCTCATTCATGGCGAGACGGTCGATGAGGGCGTTGGCCGCGCTGTCCAGTTATTGAGCCGCGCTAAGGCAAAAGCCGGTACGGTCGTGACCGATGCCGATTCCATCGAGGCCTTCCAAAGCGAAAAGCCTTTGGTGCTTATTGTCGATGACTCCGAGATGAACCGAGCCATTCTCAGCGAGATGCTCAAGGACGAGTATTGCATCCTCGAGGCCGACCACGGTCGTGCGGCGCTCGACATGGTCGACCGCTATGGCGATGAGTTGTCGCTCGTGCTGCTGGATATTGTCATGCCGGGCGTAAGCGGCTTTGAGGTGCTGGCCGATCTGTCGCGCCGATCGGTTAGTGACAATCTGCCCGTCATCATGATTTCGAGCGAAGATTCCGATGATATGGTTCTGCGCGCGTACGAGCTGGGCGCCTCGGACTATATCAACCGCCCGTTTGACTCCCGTGTCGTGCGCCGCCGTGTGAGCAACACCATCCGCCTATACGCCAAACAGCGCCGCCTGACGAACCTGCTGTCCCAGCAGTACAACGAGCGCGTCAAGAACAGTCGCATGCTCATCGACATCATGGCCGGCGTCATGGAGCTTCGTAACGGCGAGAGCGGCAGGCACGTTACGAATATCGAGAAGCTGACCGAGCTGCTGCTTGGCTGTCTGGTCCAGCGTAGCGGCACGATCTCCCTCGACAATGAGGAACGCTCCACGATCGCCCTGGCTTCGGCGCTGCACGATATCGGCAAGATGTCGATTGACGATGCGATTCTCAACAAGCCCGGACGCCTTACGCCCGAGGAGTTCGAGATTATAAAGACGCATACCACGATCGGCGCCGACATGCTGCGTGAGCTGGGTAGCCATCACGCCGGCAATGCGCTTATGGAATATGCGTACCAGATTGCGCGTTGGCACCACGAGCGCTGGGACGGCAAGGGTTATCCCGATGGCCTTAAGGGCGACGAAATTCCCATTGCCGCACAGGTGGTTTCGGTGGCCGACGTGTACGATGCCCTGACGAGCGTGCGCGTGTACAAGGACGCTATCCCGCACGAGGAAGCGATCAAGATGATTCTGGACGGTAAGTGCGGCACCTTTAACCCGTTGCTGCTCGACTGTTTGCTCGAGGTGCAAGACCAAATTGCCGAGACATTGGCACGCCCCGCCGATGTCGTCGCGTTTCCTACGATTTAGTTTGACCAAAGGAGTTTTTAATCCATGATTTCCATGCGTGAGGCGTATGAGAAGATCGGCGCTAATTATGATGACGCGTGCGCTCGGCTGATGGGCGGGGAAATGCTTGCCCGCTTTGCCCTCAAGTTTTTGGATGACGAGAGCATGGACAAGCTGGAGGCCGCCATGGCGGCGGGAGACGCCGAAGGTGCGTTTATGGCAGCGCACACGCTCAAGGGCGTGAGCCAGAACCTGGGATTCGATAATCTGTACGAGCCGGCGGTCGTGGTGACCGAAGCGCTGCGTGGCGCTGATGCCGTTGACGGCGCTCGCGAGGGAATGCATGCGCTGCAGCAGCAATATGCGGCTACGATGTCGGCCCTGCGCGAGGCGGCCGAATAAGAGCTTGCGGGCCTTGGGCTGCGTGCCGGCAGCATATAGGTAATAGGGCGCCCCGTCGGACCATGTGGCCGGCGGGGCGCCCTTGTCTGTTGTGCTGTCCGTGAACTAGCGAGCCTGCTTGACCTTTGCCGCTGCCTCGACAAACGACTTCCACAGGTTAAAGTCGGTCTCGAGCGTCTTCCACGTGTACTCAGGGTGCCATTGCACGCCCAGGCAGAAAGGCTGGCCTTCGACCTCAATACACTCGGGAACGCCGTCGGTTGCCTTGGCGACCAAGCGCGTGCTTTTACCCAGACGATCGACGCAGCAGTGATGTGCGGAGTTGGTCTGGATCAGCCTGTGCCCGCCAACCGCGCGCTCCAGCAGCGAGCCCGGCACGACCTCGACGGGATGCACAGGGTCGTTGAGCACGTGGGTGTGGCGCCACTGCGTGCGGCCCTCGCGAGCGCCCAGGCTCGGCACGTCCATGCACAGGGTGCCGCCGGTGGCGACATTGAGCAACTGCGTGCCGCGGCAGGTGGTAAAGAGCGGCTTTTTGGCACGGAGCACCTCGCCGACCAGCTTAAACTCAAAGCTATCGCGAATCTCGCAGCAGAGGGTGGGATCGTAGGGTCGATCATCGCCCCAACGTTTGGGATTGACGTCGGGGCCGCCGGGGATGGCGATGCCGTCGGCGATATCAACGTAATGACGGATGACCTCAATGTCCTCGGTGATGGACATCTGCAGCGGCAGGCCGCCAGCGGCAAGGATGGCATCGACAAAGACACTTGCGATTTCCTCGTTGGGGGAGAGCATCTCGGTTAAAAACGGCTCTGCCTCTTCCCAGCGCGGCGCGACGAGGATGAGCGGACGGTCGGCGGGGGCGACGTCGACATGCGGGGTGTAGGACGATGAAGTGCGAGTTCCGATCATAGGTGTAACTTTCGAGTTTGGATGGGCATGGCTGGCGGGTGGGCGGTCTGGCTAGTGACCCTTGATGGAGTTGAGGAAGTCCTGGGCGCGCTTGGTCTGGGGATGGTCGAAGAACTCGTCGGGCGTGCCGGTTTCCACGATCTGGCCGTCGGCCATAAACACGACGCGGTCGGCCACGCGGCGGGCAAAGTTCATCTCGTGCGTGATGACGATCATCGTCATGCCCTGCTGGGCCAGGCGAACCATGACCTCGAGCACCTCGTTGATCATCTCGGGGTCAAGGGCGCTCGTGGGCTCGTCAAAGAGCATG
>JAXJLC010000004.1:0-8613 GCA_036297365.1 Collinsella sp. | reverse complement strand
TCTCGATCTGTAACAGTAACTCGGCAAAATCTGACCTAGATGTTACAGATTGAGACAAAGGGCCGGCGTCATCCGGAAACGTCTCGATTTGTAACATCTGGAGCCGATATTGCCGTCTTAGCGTTACGGATCGAGACAAACCGGCAGACTGCGGCAAAAGAAAAGGTAGATTTTCAGGCATGTCCCAAAAATCTACCTTTGTGGTTAGCCGAGCAGGTCGATGACGTTAAAGCCGGCGTTGCTCTTGGCAATGACGTCTCGGCCGCCAAAGACGCAGGTGGGCGACTCGGCTGCGATGCGCGTCACGTCGGCGCCGAGCGAGCTCAGCTCAACGGGCGTGGCGGCGAGCATCTGGGCGCGACGCTCCTCGCGCGCATGCGGATCGAGCCCGGCCAGGTAGGTCGTGTTGCGGCGCTTGGTGAGCGCGTACGGCTTCACTGGCGCGTCCATACCGCTCACACAGCTCACGATAAAGCCCTCAAAGGCGGCCTCGTCAGGCTCAAAGCTGCCGAGCCATTCGCCTGCGCGCGCCACGCGCTCAATCGAGGGGTCGATTGCCGGGTCGCGGTAGGTGTAGAACGCCGTCTGACGCTCACCGGCCGCGCGGAATCCGCAGCCGTACGCACCGCCCTTAACGCGGATCTCGTTCCACAGGTAGTCGTAGGAGAGCGCGTTGGCGGCAACCGCCCAGGCGCCCGTCACGTCAATGCCCAGGCGACGCGGGTCGCACGCGCTTGCCGCAAAGCAGATGTCACTGGGGATGACAAAGGCCTCGTGGCAGTCGCGCGGCGTCGGCACCACGAGCGCGTTGCGGCCGGCATCGGTGCTGTCGCCAGCGCCCAGCCCCAGGTCGCCAGCAGCATTCCAGTACGCGTCAAAGTCCTCGTTGCTGCCGGTAAAGCTCGCCATGCAGCCATCGGCCACAAAGATGCGCTCCGCCAGCTCGGCAAGCTTGGTACGCAGCCCGTCCACGCGCTCGTCAAAGTGCTCGAGCAGATCGCGCAGGAACAGGTAGAAATCCACGCCCGAAAGCTGCTCGCGCACCACGGCCGAAGGCGAGCTGTAGCTCATCGCGCGACCGAGCGCCGCCGAGTGGCCGTTGTTGATAAAGCCCTGCTCAAGCCCAATGCGAATCTGCGTGAGCACGTCGCGCATGCGGTCGGCATCGGCATCTGCCAAAAGCGTGCTCGACCACACCTCGCGCGGCAGGCTCGCCAGCGCATCGATCTTCTCGGACAGGGCGCCGGCGCTCACCAGCAGGTAGGGGCGCACGCCGTCCACGTCGGGCTGGGTCATGACTTCGGTCGTAAAGCTCAAAAAGCCCAGTTTGCCGGCGAGCAAGTTGTCGAGCTCCTCGGCCGAGTGCTCGCTCGTGGGCAGCTGTTTGAGCAGGCGGCAGAGCAGCGTCACATAGGGCAGGTCTTCAAACGCGACGCAGCTCAGGTCGAAATACTGCATGGCGTAGGCCAGGCGGTTGGTGGGGATGTCGTGGCGCAGGCAGGGGATGGGCGCAGTCGTGTCTACGACCAGCGGAGGCTCGGGGCGCGCCTCGCCAATGTCGGACACGCGCAGGCGCGGCAGCGTGGCCTTGGCCTCGGGCGTGTCCTCGGCCTCCTGCGCGGCACGCAGCGCAGCTGTGCGCTCGACCACGTCGGCCAGCTCGGCATCGGTCATGGCATCGCGCTTGGCTGCCAGCTCGGCGGCCTCGGCGATCTCCGCGCCCTCGGCGGCGTCCACCGGCACCAGCTCGACCAGTGCCATGTGATCGTTCTGCAGCACCAGCTCGCGCAGCAGGTCCTCAAAGTAGCTGCCGTCCAGGTCGCCGCGCAGCTCCTCATACACTGGACCGTACTTGAGCGCCAGCGTCGCGGCGTCGTCATCGTAGAGCCATGTGCTCAGCGCGTCGCACGCAATGGCCACGCCGTCGGCGATACCGTAGTCGCGCTGGCGCAGGTCGTATTCGTTGCTGCTGATGATGGCTTCCAGGCGCTCGCGCGGAACGCCATGCTCGCATAGGTCGCGGCAGGCGTCCTGGAACACGCGACGCAGCTCGCGCGCCACGCCGGGCTGCGCGTTTTGCAGCATGATGAGCTCGTAGGGCTGCAGGCTCTCGGCCGCGGTGTAGCTCACCACGTTGCCGCCCAGGCCGGCGGCCAGAATGGCCTTCTTAACCGGCGCTTCGTTGGAACCCAGCAGTGCTTCAAACAGGATATCCGCCGCGATCGTGCGTTTGCGGTCGAGCGCGCTGCCCAGCACCAGGCCCAAGCCCACCAGGGCGTTCTCGGGTGTAGTGGCCATCTCGACGCGCTTGTACTCGCAGGTCACGGGTGCCTGCACGCCCAGCGGATTGGGCGCCAGCGCGGACGGGTCCTCGCCGGCGGCAACGGCGGCGTCCATGCGGCGGCTCGCGGCACTCGACTGCGACAGATAACGCTCGTCCAAAAAGGCCAGGGCGCGGTCCACGTCCAGGTCGCCGTAGAGCGTTATATAGGAGTTGGAAGGATTGTAGTGGCGTGCGTGCGTATCCAGGAACTGCTCGTAGGTGAGCGCGGGAATCGCACGCGGGTCGCCGCCGCTCTCGTGCGCATAGGCGGTGTCGGGATAGAGCGCGGCGTTGACAGCATCGTCCAGCACGCTCATGGGATCGGACAGCGCGCCCTTCATCTCGTTGAACACCACGCCGTTATAGCGCAGGGTGCCCTCGCGCAGGCTCGCGGAGCCGCCCTCGCCATCGCCCTCGGCGTCCTCCGGCAGGTCCAGCTCGTAGTGCCAGCCCTCCTGCTCAAAAATGGTGGACTTGGTGTAGATGGCCGGGTTGAACACCGCGTCCAGATACACGTCCATCAGGTTGTACAGATCCTGCTCGTTGGTGGTGGCAACGGGGTAGATGGTCTTGTCGGGGTAGGTCATGGCGTTGAGGAACGTCTGCATGGAGCTCTTGATCAGGTCGACAAATGGCTCCTTGACGGGAAACTTGGCCGATCCGCACAGCACCGAGTGCTCAAGAATATGGAACACGCCGGTGGAATCGGCCGGCGGCGTCTTAAAGCCAATGGCGAAGGCCTTGTTTTCGTCGTCGCACGCCAGGTACAGCAGGCGAGCGCCCGAGGCGGTGTGGCGCAGCACGTAGGCGTCCGAGTCGAGCTCGGGCACGGTCTCGCAGCGCTCGACGGCAAAACCGTGACAGATGGTACCGGGCACCAGCAGTGCGGCAGCAGCGGCGCGCGGGTCGGTTGAGGTGGTGGACATATGCAGTCTCCTTTGACGCCCCAGCGGGGGCGAATCGAGTCGAATCCCCGAGAGTATACCCATATGGGGCCGCGGCTCTGCGGCGAACTGAAGACGATGCTGGCGGATTGGGCAAAGGCCCCGCGTGACCGCCGCGCGAGCGTGGAAAATTGGACACTCGCCAAACGAGAGTGGATATTCGGACGGACGAGCGAGGATTTCCGGATACCTATCGAACGAGAGTGGATATTTGGACGGAATTTGCCGCAAAAGCCCCAAAAACCGTCCAAATATCCACTCTCGATATCCGACCGTCCGAAAATCCTCACTCGTCCATCACTCGCGTATCTCTCGTCCCTCATTCGTCTCTAATATGAGAGATGACAGGAAGATGAGAGAAAAATATGAGAGATAACTGAGCAGCAAAGAGACAGGCAATCATGGTATTGTCTCAATACCAATTGTTCTACCAGCAAAAATATGTATAAATGAAGCAAATGGTAGACATTCCATCTCTATCTATCTCTTATCTCTAAGCCGAGAGATAGAGAGATAGAGAGATAGATGAGAGATAATTACGAGAGATAACTGAGAGACGAGGGAAATCTATCCGCGGCATTCTCCGCAGGACCGAGCGAAAGGACGTGCAGATGAACGAAAACGAGCTGACCGGTCTGCTTGAGTCTTTAAGGCGTATGGGCTCGGATGATCTTAACGTCGAAGTGAAGGAGAGCGCCATGACGCTTTCCCGCGACGTATGGGAAACGGTCAGCGCTTTCGCAAACACCGCCGGCGGCATCATCGTGCTCGGAGTGAGCGAGCGCGCGGGTTTTGTCCCAGTTGCAAACTTTGAGACCGAGAAAGTGCTCAACCAATTCGTGGCGGGCATGGGTGATGCGGGCGGTCGCGGAAAGCTGGCCAATCCGCCCAAATACACCATTGAGCGCGTGGAGCTCCAGGGCACCGTGGTTCTGGTCATCACGATTGAGGAGCTCGACCCGTCGAGCAAGCCTTGTTATGTCATAGAGCGGGGCGCTCAAGGTGGCAGCTACAAACGCATCGATGACAAAGATGTCCCGCTTTCGTCGACCGAGGTGCTCGCATTGGCGTCATACGGTCGAGCGACTCCGAGCGATCGCGACGCGGTGGCGGGCGCGGGCGCGGACGATCTCGACGAGGCGCTGGTCGACCGTACGATAGATCGGGCTTTCTCGTTGACGCCTCGGGCAATGCGCGGCGCGCCGGACAAACAAACGAAGCTGGAGCGCCTAAATTTCCTTGATTCCCAGGGCAATGTTACCAAGGCTGGACTCCTAGTTGCGGGCACCTACCCTCAGCAGTTTTATCCCAAGCTCTTTATCGACATGGCTGTCTATGCGGGGACCCGGAAAGGCACGGCGGGATCGCTGAGGTTCATGGACCGCACAATCTGTGAGGGAACGTTGGGCGAGATGATCTCGGATGCCGTCGCGGCCGTCGCCAAGAATTTGCGGCGAACCTCGACCGTCCAAGGCGTCTCGCGTGTCGACTCGCTGGAGATTCCCGAGGAGGTTCTGCGCGAGGCAATCGCCAACGCCGTAATCCATCGAGAATACGGGGATCGGTTCTGTGGACAATCGATTACCGTCGACGTCTTTGACGATCGTGTCGAGGTGACGAATCCTGGCGGCCTTTACGGGGGAAAGACTCGCGAGAACTTGTTTGACGGCAGCTCCCGATGCCGTAACGCGACGCTTGTGAAGCTCATGTCGATTGTCCCGCTGCCGGATGGCGCAGGTTCGCCGGCTGAGGGCAATGGCTCGGGCATCCCGATGATGATCGATGCCATGCGCGCGCATGGTCTGGCCGAGCCCCTGTTCTGCCCGGGGTTCGATCGGTTCAAGGTCGCACTTTACCGTTCAAAGATCGAGCCGGTCGATCATGGCGGGGGCTTAATTGTGACGGCACTCAAACACTACGGCGAGCTGGGGACGCGCGAGCTGGCAGAGCACACAGGGCTTACAATTTCCCAGGTTAGGTCGCGCGTCAACGCGCTCATTGCTCAAGGCGAGCTTGAGCCCACGGCGCCGTCGACAAGCCGCAACCGCAAATATCGACTGTCAGAGCGCGTGGAATAAATGCGTTAGTGGACGAGGCGACTCAATAATCGACCCTCGATTGGCGCCCACTAAGGTAAAGCGGTTGTTGCCCAGTCGACGGTGATGCTAAAGACTCGGCTTACGCCGGCATGGCCCCGAACCCGTCTATCAAGAACAGCCTAAGAACCAGCTTGATGACATTTCCCGGTTTGACTTCAGCCGTGCCAAAGACGCTGCGCTCGGCGAGCTCGCTGCAGTATGCATAGATGTCGCGGATAAGGTCCGCGCCCGAGAGCGTAAACATGTAGCCTGCGTCCGAAAGCGCATTGGGCGCGGCAGGCAACTTGGCCATGTGACAGAACGTTTGCAGATCGGGCGCCATAACGTTCTGGTAGTCGAGGTGGCCGTTGGCATCCTGCGCGGCAAGCTCCAATTGGCGCACAAAATCCAGCGCCGCTGCCAGCACAAAGCTCGGCGTAGGCGCGTTGACGTCCTGAGTGGTCGCCACGAGCCTGCCCGCCGCCTGCGTGACAAGCCAAGCGACCTCGCGCTGGCAACGCACGGCCTTGCGCGTAACCGGCTTGATGGACGAAGAAGAAACGCTTCCCTTAGGCGGATTCGAAACAGCCACAAGAACCTCCCATGAACGACCCGGCCCAACAAGCCCGGATGAAACACGTGCTACATCAGTATACAGGGAAGTGGGGTAGCGGGGTACAAGCGCGCCAGCGGCAAACCGCGAGCATCAACGATGTGCCGATCGCGGAATGAGATCTCGTAATAATTGACTCTCGGCCATATTATTGAGGGGCATGACTCGCGTTCGTATGGTTGTAGGTGCTGGCGATGAACGACATTGACCTTGCTGTTCCGTTGATGGATGGACCAAGCTATGACCGCGCCTGCAGTCTCGTGCCTTCCGAATACGTTGAGGCATGGGAGTGGTTTCTGGGTGAGGAACAGCGCGGCGGCGTTTGGACCAGCCTTCCGCACCACACCAAGGAAGATAGCCCTCAGTATCAGTACCGTTTGAGAATTGGCTCGGACTTCTTTCCCGTAACGCGGGATTCAGGGATCTTCTGGCCGGGCCAGGATCGGGTGAAGCAAGATCCCAATAAGATCTTTGCGCTTTCGGTCCATAACTCTAAAAAGAGCTTCTACACCGATGTGCCTCCGCTCTATTTGGATGACGGTACGTGGGTCATTAAGTATTCGGTCCAAGCGCCAGGCGCCGTTGGTTCTCGAGACCAGAATTACAACCGTAAAATGCTCAACTGCATGGAATGTGGCGTCCCAGTCGGAGTCATATTTGCAACCGAGGTGGGCTATAAGGTGCTCGGCCTTGCGTTTGTTGAGCGGTTCGAGCCCGAAAACGGATGGTTTGTTCTGCACGGTCCTGTTCATAAAGGCGGACCGGACCCTCGTTTTGCGCCCGACATGAGTTATCTGAAGCACATACCCGTCGATATTGAGTTTGCCGGACAGGGTGTGACCGACGACGAAAAGGTCCGCTATGCGTTAAGGCGCGAGCGATTGGGGCAGCAATGGTTCCGCAAGCAGCTCGTTGCCGCCTATGATGGCCGTTGCGCGGTGTCGGACTGCGGCGTCAGCGAAGCTCTGGAGGCTGCGCATATCGAGAATTACTCGGGACCCAAATCGCAGGTTGCCAGCAACGGTATTCTGCTTCGGCGCGATCTTCATTCCCTATTTGATGCTCACCTGATTTCGTTTGAGCCTGTTTGCGGCGAATATCGGCTGTGCGGATCGTACCTGCTGGATAAGACCGACTACGCTTCCTTTGCGGGTGCGACGCTAAGGCAGCCGAGTGAGCGTCAGTGGCGACCCGATACGGTGTTTCTTGAGGCCCATCGCATTGAGTTCGATCGCTCGGAAAAGAAGCGTGAAAAGGCGGGGCTTCTGCCGTATTAGCGTATTTGGCTTTGGCATTCTTTGACGATCGTGTTGTTTGATCGGATCGCGTGGCGATGCAATCTCGCGCACGCCCGCCGGTGCATGCTCTTCCTGATTTGTATAGCGAGAGGGGAGCGTGTATGAGCTGGCGAGGCGATATTGCGATGGGGAAGTACGGAAAACTGCCGTGTGCCCTTATAGACAACAATATGTTTCCGAGCGTAGAGGTTGATTGCGCGTCGTTTGTCGTCACCTGCCCTTGCTGCGGCTCGCAAATACCGTGTCTCGACATTCGGTTTATCGATGCGCGCGACAGACTCAGCGACGAAGTGAGAAAACGGACAGGCGTTCATATGCCGGTGTATCCGGAGAAATGCCCTGTTTGTGGCCTCGATATCGTGTACGACGCCGGCGACGAGGGATAGGTGATGCGGAGGAGTTGGCTGTGAGTGTCTTTTGCCTCTACAAATAAATCCCCTCACCGAGTTGCTTGTGGAACTCGGCGTGATGGTCGCGTGCCCAGGTAAAGAGCGCTTGGTCAAAGTCGGTGCGCGTGGCCGGGACGCCAAAGACGCCGGCAACTTCGACGCGTATAAACTCCAGTGCCGGCAGCTTGTTGATGGCAGTGAGGGCAAACGGGGACGAGGGCTCCTCGAACAGATAGCGGCTGCCTTGCAGCGCGTCGCAACTGGTGCACGTGTTGCCGAGCGACGGGGCTTTGGAGGCTCGCGCGCCTACGGGCTTGTAGCCGCAGCGCTTATGAAGGTAGTCGCGGATCTCGCCCGGTACGCAGCCAAGAGCGGGCACGATGGCGAGTGCGTTGGCGTTGGCCGTGTCGATGGCAATGTACCCGGCTTCGTTGGGCGCGTGCGCGATGGCGATGCTCTCGTCGTTATCGGTTCGATAGGGAATGCCGAAGGCTGCGACTGAGGTCTCTTTGTGACACTTCCAGCACTCGCGCTTGCCCAGTACTAGATATATATACGGCGCTGAGGGGTCGGATCGGTCAACACCGGGCAGCCACTCGGCAAAGGGCTCGGGGTTGACGCCGCTGGGTACATACCAGATCTTCTTGGTCCGGTCCCATTTGGCGCCCAGCGCCTTGGCTTCTTCTTTGTGCGAAAAGGGGACATCGAGCTCGGTGCGCATGGCGGCTCCTTGGTGCTGCAGGTGCAAGTGGCTCAAGGATACCGCAGGGCGCAGACATCGCGGCGTTTTGCTGAGAAGTTGCGGTGCGGACTGATTGGTTATGCCGATGAATAGATCGGCAAGTAGATGGTCGGCTTTTGGCTAGTTGGGCGGTTGGAGCTGCCAGCTGATTTGGCGACATAAAACAAAACAGCCCAGAGGACATAGCCTCTGAGCTGCGAACATTTGGTGGGCGTTAGAAGATTTG
>JAXJLC010000003.1:0-6643 GCA_036297365.1 Collinsella sp. | reverse complement strand
GTTGAGGGACGCGGTGATGGGGGTGTCGTACTTCTGGGCGGTGAGGGTCGAGAACTTCATCATCGGAACGGGGCCGACGCAGAAGACCTGGCTCACGGCCTTGTCCTGCAGCAGGCGCTCCAGCGGAGCGGTAACAACGCCCTGCTCGCCGTAGGAGCCGTCGTCGGTGGTGATGTGGATGTGGTCCTCGTCGAGGAGCTCGCGGAACTGGTCCTCCATGAGCAGGAGGTCCTTGGTGCGGGCGCCCATGATGGCGTGAACTTCGTGACCGGTCTCGACCAGGTGCTTGGCGACCGGGAAGGCAATTGCCAGGCCGACGCCGCCGCCAATGACGGCGCAGGGGCCCTCGGCCATCTCGGTGGGAACGCCCAGCGGGCCCACGACGTCGCGCAGCGACTCGCCGGCCTCGTAGGTGGACAGCATCTCGGTGGTCTTGCCGATCACCATGAAGATGAACTCGACCCAGCCCTCGTCACCGTTCCAGCCAGCCAGGGTAAACGGGACGCGCTCGCCCGTCTCGTTGGCGCGAACCATGAGGAACTGTCCAGCGTGCGCATGCTTGGCGATTGCAGGCGCCTCGATGCGGAACTTGAACACCTTCTCCGAGAACTGCGTCTTCTCCAGGATCTTATACATAGAACCCCTCTCTTGTTAGGGCCGCCGAACCGTGCCTCCACGGAAATGGACGGTAGCCCGAATAAAACCGTACGCGCACAGGCGTTGTGCAGACATACGGTGCAAATTATACCCTCATGGACATGTCACTTACGTGTGTCTTCGGCGGTTGGGAGCAGGGTTTATCCACTTTGGCCTACCAAAGGGGGAGAGGTTTATTTTGGTCGGTTTTATCAGGTAAAACGGCAAATGGGGCCGGCCTCGGGTTGTGATGAGGCAGGCCCCCTTTGGGATGCTATGCATGTATGTCGGCGCGCGGTTGATTGCGATGCCGCAACTGGGGCGTTTCCGCAGGTAAAACCTGCCAAAATAAACCTGTCCCTAAATAGTAGGTTCTAGTGCTTGCCGTTGGCGGAAGCGGCGCCGTTTACGTGATCGCGGGCGTAGATTACGCCGTGGACGATGGCCAGACCGGCGGCATCTGCGGCGCGGGCGCAGGTGTCCTGGAAATCCTCGGCCTCGCGGGCGCGCAGCTGCTTAAGCACGTAGTCGGCGACGGCCATCTTACCGGGAGGGTTGCCGATGCCGGTGCGGATGCGGCTGAAGTCGCGGCTGCCCATCTTGTCGATGATGGAGCGCAGGCCGTTGTGACCGGCATGGCCTCCGCCCACCTTGACGCGCACGTCACCGGCGGGAATGTCGAGCTCGTCGTGGATCACGAGCAGCTCCTCGGCCTTGATTTTGTACTCGCGGCAGAGCTTGGAGATGGGACCGCCCGAGGTATTCATGTATGACTGCGGCTTGACCAGTACAATCTGGCGCTTGCCTCCCTCTTCCTCGGGATCGTTGATGTTGATGAGCGCGACCTCGGCGCCTGCCTGGTTTTTCCAGTACGTGACACCGGCCTGACGGGCCAACTCGTCGATTGCTTTGAAGCCAGCGTTGTGGCGGGTCTCGGCATACTCATCGCCAGGGTTGCCAAGCCCGGCAACCATGCGAATCTTAAGCGGCTGTGCAGCTGCCATGTGCTTCCTTTCGTCGATTTGTCGCCTGCTATGGTGAGCGACCCTGTTGCCGCTGTCAAATGGAGGGTAATTGAGGGCGTTTAGGGGCGTTTGGACGGCCGTCGAAATCAGAGGTGGACAGTTAGTTCGGATACGTATAAGTTCTGAGGACTCGAAGTGCTCAATTCAATGCCGATACGTTGTTTTGGAGCTTTAGTTAGTCCATATGGCGCTGTTTTGAAGTCTACCCTGCCTTCAAATAGGGCGAATGGTATAGAGATAGCCGCAAAACAGCCTAATTCAATGTGTCCATTTATACGTATTTGAACTAACTGTCCAGTCCTGTTCGGCGGCGCGCGGGTGATTCGCCGTTTAGACCGGCGCAAGGCTGATTCCGGCCCGCAGGGCGTTGAGCCAAGCGGCCTGACGCTTGCGATAGCCCTTGATACGGTATCGGAATCGGACTCCCGCGAGTCGATGCATCGTTTGGGCGAAGGCTTCGAGTGCAACAAGGTCTTTCATTTGGTCGCGATTGATAACCAGGACGTGGATGCCCATTGCCTTGAGGCCATTATTTCGATTGCCATCGTGGATGCGAGCGTTTTGAAGCTCGTGCCCAATTCCGTTGTATTCGTTGTCGACTCCGGCTGCCGGGCAATATAGGTCACAGATGGCATAGGGGATGCCCGAGGACATGTTGACCGCAAGGGTGTCGAAGTCGATTCGATAGTTGAGTAGCAGGCCTCCCATGGGCAGGCTGCAACATCCGAATCCGCCAAAGCGCATGGGCGCTCCGAGAACGGCAAACATTAGGGATTCGGCTGGGGATGCAGATCCGGGTCGGGCGAGCTTGACTGCCGTGCGAAACGAGGTGTATGAGCTACTTTTGGCGAAGCGCGCGACCGCCTCGAGATCTTCGATGGTCGTGGCGGGCTCGCATTTGTAGTGCGCCTGTTCGTAGCGGGTTTCGTTCTGCTGTTTGGCTGCCGACTGGCCGCCCAGGCAATCAAGATCGCCCGTCGCTGCGCAGCTATCGCCCTTGGGCCAGATGTCGTCATAGGCGATGGGGTAGGTTGCCTCGGGCGGAAGGGAGTAGGTTCCGAGCAGCTCCATAAGGAGCATCAAGGTTTTGGCGACCGATTCATTTTTAGAACAAAGCATGGCTGTCATGGCAGGAGACGTTGCGTAGATGTCGGCCTCGACGTGCATAATTGCACCTTCAGGAAGCGGAGCGGAGAGAATATGCTGAAGAAGTCGCTTGTCGGGGCGTCTGTTGTCTTCGTTTGAAACGAGAAGATCGAGTAGTTCGGAATCATCTTCATTCCAGGCGTCGAGTATCGAAAGTGCGCCAAAGTCTATCGCGTCATTATTGGGAATGCAGCTAGCCAAGGCCTGTGCTTGCTGTTCACTATCAACGGAGTCCCAGGGTAGGGCAGAGTACGCCCGTCGTGCGCGACGAATTGCGCGGAGGGCGGAGAGATGTGAAATCACGGTCGTCATAGCTATAACGTACTAAGTTGGCGGCAGAATGCGACCGCCATACCGTTCTTTTCGCTCAGCGGGGCGCTGCGCGCCATGAACGGCTGGGTGTTATGAAATCGGTGGAATCGGTTGAGGGGATTGCAGGAAATTGAGCTCTGCCGCGAAGGTTGACGATAGCTACTGGACAGTTAGTTCAGATACGTATAAGACGGCGGGCGTTCGAGGCGTTTCTAAGGGCTTTCGAGGGCGATTTGAGGGTAAATATGCGGCGGTCGTACTCGAAAGCGATGAGCTTTGGGCAGTATGGCGTTCGCCGGGGAGCTCAGAACGGCCTTTGGAGCTTTAAAAAAATACGTATCTGAACTAATTGTCCAGGGAAGGTTGTCGAGGGGTAGAAAAAGGGTCGGAAGCGAGCTTCCGACCCTTTAAAAACACCAAAGATGATGAGATGCACGCTGGATTACAGCGCGAAGTCGCCGCCGACGAGCGTGGAGACGGGCTCCTCGTGGTAAACGGCGGAGATGGCCTGAGCGAACTCCTCGGCGACCGAGATGGTCTTGATCTTGCCGCCGACCTCGACGGGAATGGCGTCGGTGACGAGGCACTCGACGATCGGGGCGTCGTTCAGACGCTCGATGGCCGGACCGGAGAAGATGCCGTGGGTGGCGCATACGTAGATGTCGCCGGCGCCCATAGCCTTGAGCTCCTTGACGTTGGCGCACAGGGTGCCTGCGGTGTCGATCATGTCGTCGTTGATGATGCAGGTCTTGCCCTTGATGTCACCGATGATGCCCATGACCTCGGCGGCGTTGTGGCGCGGACGGCCCTTGTGGGCGATGGCCAGGTCGCAGCCGAGCATGTCGGACAGCTTCTTGGCGGCCTTGGCGCGGCCCACATCGGGGGAGACGACAACCAGGTTGTCGGTGTCGAAGTGCATGTCGTTGTAGTACTGGCCAAACAGCGGCAGTGCGGACAGGTGGTTGACCGGGATATCAAAGAAGCCCTGGATCTGACCCTGGTGCAGGTCGAGGGTGATGATGCGGTCGACGCCGGCGCGCTCGAGCAGGTTGGCGACGAGGCGGGCGGTGATGGGCTCGCGCGGGCCGGCCTTGCGGTCCTGGCGGGCATAGCCGTAGTGGGTGATAACGGCGGTGATGGAGCGGGCGGATGCGCGCTTGGCAGCGTCAGTGGCGATGAGCAGCTCCATGAGCATGTCGTTGACGTTGCCGCCGGCCACGGACTGAATCAGGAAGACGTCGGCGCCGCGGACGGTCTCGTCGTAGCGGGCGTAAATCTCACCGTTGGCGAACTGCTTTAGCGTAAGGCCCGAAAGCTCGACCCCAAGGTACTCAGCGATCTTCTGAGCGAGGGGACGGTTGGAGGAACCGGAATACACGCGGATGGACTTGCGCATATTCTCCGACTTCTCGGGATCATTAATCGGCATTACCCTTCTCCTTTATATATCGAATGCCATATAGATGCCTTTTTGCATTGTAACCGTGCGGCGGGGTTAATCGGGTCTGGATAACGTCTTTACCGTCAACGGACACGAACCGACCACTCATCCGGTCGCGCAGGTCACGATAGAAAAAGGAGCCGTCCCCATGGAACAGCTCCTTTTGTGCTTGATAAAACGTTATGCCTCGTCGTCCTCGTGCAGACGGCGGCGATAATCGGCGGCCCAGCCCTCAATATTTACCTGACGGGCGCGGCCCAGACCGAGTGCGTCGGCCGGGACCGGCTCGGTGATGACGGAGCCGGCGGCCACGAGTGCGCCGTCGCCAATCTGGGCGGGCGCGACCATCATGGTGTCGGAACCGATGAAGGCATCTTTGCCGATGACGGTCTTGTGCTTGTGGACGCCGTCGTAGTTGCAGGTGATGGAGCCCGCGCCCACGTTGACGCCGGAGCCCATGGTGGTGTCGCCGATGTAGGACAGGTGGGGCACCTTGGAACCCTCGCCGATTGTGGACTTCTTGATCTCCACGTGCGTGCCGGCCTTGGAGCCGTCGAGCATGTGGGTGCCCGGGCGCAGGTAGGCGCGCGGGCCGCAGTCGACGCCGTTCTCGATGACGGCCTCGATGGCGATGGTCTCATCGATGATGCAGCCGCTGCCGACGGTGGTGTCGGTGAGGCGACTGTTGGGGCCGAGCTGGCACTCTTCGCCCACGGTGACGTGACCGATCAGATGCGTCTGCGGCCACACGATGGTGTCGCGGCCGATGGTAGCGTCGGGGCCGATCCAAGCCTGCGTGGGGTCGATGAAGGTGACGCCCTCGGCCATCCAGTGCTCGTTGATGCGGTCGCGCGCGATGGCGGTGAGCTGCGCGAGCTGGATGCGGCTGTTGACGCCCAGGCCGTCGCGGTAGTCGTCGCAGTGGAAGATGGAGACCGCCTGGCCGTGGCCCTTGAGGATCTCGAGCATGTCGGGCAGATAGTACTCGGACTGCGCGTTGTCGTTGCCGATCTCGTCAATGTGCGCGGCGAGCTGCGCGCCGTCGAAGGCGTAGCAGCCGGCGTTGCACTCGAGCAGCGTGGCGGCCTGCTCGGGTGTGCAGTCCTTCTGCTCGATGATGCGCTCGATCTGACCATCGGCACCCAGCTTGATGCGGCCGTAGCCGAAGGGGTCGGGCGGGGTCATGGTCATGACGGTGCAGGCGAGCTCGCCGGTGGCGACGGTCTGCGCGAACTTGGCGACGGTGTCGGCGGTGATGAGCGGCAGGTCGCCGTTGAGCACGACGACGGGGCCTTGCGTGATGCCGCAGGCCTCGAGCGCGACCTTCACGGCGTGGCCGGTGCCCAGGCGCTCGGTCTGCTCGACGCACTCGACCTTGGTGGCGCTGTTGGCGTAGGCGCCGTCGATAAGGGCGCGCATCTCGTCGGCGTGGCTGCCGATGACGACCACGACGCGGCTGCAGCCGGCCTTGATGGTGGCGTCGACGATCCACTGGACCATGGGCTTACCCAGGATCTTGTGCGAAACCTTGCAGTGGTTCGACTTCATGCGGGTGCCCTCGCCGGCGGCGAGGATAATTGCGGTTGCGTCCATGTGATCTCCTGTTACGTTATAGAGACGTGCGTTTGGAAACGATACACGGCGCAATATGATACCGCAGGCATATGTTGAGCGCGTAGCGATTGGTTTGCGGCGGTTGAGGCTTGCGCCGCCGGCGTGGCGTTTGCACTGCTTGCGTGCGGCGTTGGCGGTGCTGCGGAGCTGTCGTTTGAGCGAGGGGGCGGGGGTGCCCGTGGACAACATACGAGAGGAGTTTGGCGGCGAGCCCGTTGCGGCATTCTCGATGTCGCATCCGGCTGTGCCGGCACTCTATATAGTGCTGACGCTGGGGCTCACCATGTTCTCGATGCAGCCGGTGCTGATTGCGCTGTCGCTTGCGGGCGGGCTGGCGTATGGATTTGCGACGCGCGGTGCTGCGCGCACGTTGGGGGCGCTTCGCTGGCAGCTGCCGGTGATTTTGATTATCGCGCTGGTCAATCCGCTGTTTAGCGCCTCGGGCTCGACGGAGTTGTTCCGTATTGGT
>JAXJLC010000002.1:0-3900 GCA_036297365.1 Collinsella sp. | reverse complement strand
TATATATATTTGGCTGGAGCGGACTTGAGGACGAGCTCGAGCTGTGGCGCGGCAGCATGGTGGCATTCGTCGCAGATAATGAGGCCGTAATTACGAACAAGGTTCTTAACTATCGGCTCCCCGGTTTGGGAGTCTTTGCCAGATAGCGACTGAAAGGAAGCGACGTCGATAAGGCCGCTGACGGCGGTTTTGCCCCCTCCGATTTGTCCAATAAGGGGAGGTTGCTTTTTGCTGATTCGTCCTTTTGGCGTTCGGACCGGCTCTCTGGTGTCCGTAATGTCGAGAAATCGTTCGAGCTGCGATTTCCATTGGGCTATGAGCGCGGTCTTTGGAACAATGACGAGCGCCGGAAGACCAACGGCGGCAATAAGATAAGCTCCGATGACGGTTTTACCGAAGCCCGTTGGCGCAGACATGATTCCGTCTTCGTATTCAAGCATCTGGTCGGCGGCAATTTGCTGTTCGGGATGAAGGGTCCCTTTGAATGCCATCTCAATTGGATTGCCTGTGCTACGTTCGTCTGAATAATGGGCAGTAACGTGGGCTTCTTGAATCAGCTGCTCAAGTTGGGCTTTGCAGCCTCTGGGAATCGCGACGCGGCCATCTCTAAGTTCGCTGAGGTCTATGAGTCGCGGTTTGCCGAATACTGATTGATGCATAGATTGCGCACGGAAGAACTCCGGGTTGGCAAATGTCGCAAGCCTGCGGATTTCCATTTGAGCTGCCGGGCTCAGAGACTTTTCGGGGATGTAGAGCATATCGGCTTGTGTGACGAGCAGGTTCGAGGGGAAGTCTCGTGGCGTGAGCGGGAGCCGCTTTCGTGGCTTTTGGACATTGCGCCTGGTTTTGTTTGTCGCTGCAGCTGTTGCTATTCCAAGCGGTTTGTTTTTGGTGTCCTCGATCAGACGATCCACCGTCGCACGCGAGATTAGTTGGATTTGCGAAAGGTAAAGCCATTGGTCGGGAAAGGGCTCGAATCGTTCGTCAACAAATACGCTGTTTCCTTCCCGCTGCGCTTTTCCCTGAAAGGGCAGCGCAATGAGATTTCCAAAGCCGCCTTCAGGAATGGTGGACTGCGCGGGTATCATTCGGTCAAAGGCTTCGAAGGTGATTGTCTTGTTGAGTGCCGCTGCTTCGGCGATAAGGCAGCTACCGAAATCTCGTGCTGTCTTTGCGTTTATAGGTTCTAGGAAGAAAAACCAGATATGCGCGCCGTTGCCTGACCTTGATCGCTCGACCGCAGCGTTAATTCCATGGTTTTTTACGACAAGCCTGATAGCGTTTGTCGCTTCTTTCCAATCGGCTTTGTCAAAATCAATGACAAGGACATTTGTGTTGCAGTCTTTGTCGAGAACATATTGACCTATGACGTCCCGGAGCCTGTCGTCGCTGCCTTTGAAATGGGCGATAATGGCGGCATCGTTCAGCTCAAGGAATGTGCGGCTGCGACATTCAGCGCATTTAATTCTGTGATGGTTTGCTTTGGGGCAAATGCCTGGCTTCCACTCATTTGCGCAGGCGGGTGTATAGCCGATGCCCCCGTCTTTTCTGCGATACCCGTGAGCGTGCACATCTTTGCGGCCGGTAAAAAGATTGCGAAAGAGCTCGAGTTTGTCGCGCGCTGGGCTCGCGCTGGTAACGATGCCCTCGGTCTGTGCACGTTCGCCGAAAGATTTGCCGGCTTTGTCCCATTCTTCGAGTGTTGCGTAACGGATGTCTGGACCGTTGCTACAGATTACGATCTGCTTACGCGGATCTGAAGCGTGGACAACCGTTTTATTGAGTTTGAATAAGGCGTTCCCGAAAAGGGCGTATTGATGCACGGCGTTGCTCATTTGAATGCCATTCTTGTCAGCGTTCATTGGGATGAGGGTACGTCATTTCAGCTTTATGAGATATGCGACTTCGATTTTGGTTCGGTAATAGTGGGGTACCGATCCGTGAGTGGCAATTAGCCGGTGCCAAAACGTGCGGCGGCTGTTGTTAAAGGTGTTTTGGCGGCTATGGGGCGTGTTGGCGGCGTGGGGAGGGGTCCTCGAATGACTCCGTGGTCAAATAACGTCAAATATGAGTACTGTTGTTAATGTAGTCTCATAACATTTGGTAAGAATAGAATACCAATTCCACATTATTCTATATATCTAACCCACTAAACACGGAATTTTGAGCCTTGGCAAGACGTGGAATTGATCGAAATGATCAATTCCGGCGAGATTTTGCTGCTACTAATTTGGTGGCGGTACTCATATTTGCCATTTTTTGTCCAGTGGGTACCGCGAGGGGCCTGTTCGACTGGCTCAACGGCCCGGTGATGGATGCCGGCATGATCAGCCCACTCGATCCAGACCTTGTCCACATCACCGACGACCTCAACGAAGCCGTCGACATCGCCCTGAGCGGGCTGATGTAGGGTAGGTAAAATGGGACGGGGCTAAAAGACTGGTCTGAAACGTTTGATACCAGTCTTTTTAGCCCCGTCCCAAATGAACTGCTTCTAAGTTGCGGTGGAATAGGGATTGATTTGCGGCTGATAAGCCAAAAACAGTCCCTATTCCACCGCAAGTGGTATGGGTAGCCCTAATTGGCAGGTTGGTAGCGGGGGCAGTAGCTGATGGCGATGGCGTCGACGCCTACGTGGGTGGCGATGGTGCAGCCGATGGGGCCGGTGCCGGCGTCTACGTAATCCTGACCCGCGAGTGCCTCGTTGACAAGCTCCTGCTCCTCGGCGGCGCCGGTCGTGAGCACGCGCACGCTGGAGCCCGGATACTCGGCCAAAAATGCGAGGCAATCGGCCATGGTGTTGGTAACGATGCGCTTGGCACCGCGGCCCTTTTTTATGGCCTTGATCTCGCCCGATTTCCACTCCGGCGAAACGGCCAGGCGAATGTTGAGCATTTGCGTGAGCTGGCCGGCGAGCTTGGGCGCGCGGCCGTTCTTAACGAGATTCTCGAGCGTGCGGGGAATCAGCAGCAGGTGGGCGTCGGGCAGCGTCGCGCGGATCTGCGCCTCGGTCTCGTCCAGGCTGCGGCCGTCCTCGCGCATGGCCAGCGCGTACTCCACCAGCAGGCCCTCGGCGCCCGAGCCGGTGCGCGAATCGATGCAGCGCACGTCGAGCTCGTGTGTTTCGGCCGTCAAGCTGGCGTTGGCATAGCAGGCGGACCACTCGCTGCACAGCGAGATAAAGATGGCGCTGTCGTGGCCGTCGGCGAGCACGCGATCAAAGAGCGCCTTGAACTCACCGGCGCTCGGCTGCGAGGTGTGCGGTAGCTGCTCGGAGCCTGCCATGCGGGCGACGTACTCCTCGGCGGTGATCTGCACCTGGTCGAGCAGGTCCTCACCTTCGATAATTACATGCAGCGGAATCACGTAAATGCCGAGCTCTTGGGCGCGGGCGGGGGAGATGTCCGACGTGGAGTCGGTTATGATGGCAAAAGACATAATTGCACCTTTCGTTGGGGCGCTTGCGCGCCGCCTTCTGAGAGCAAAGTGCGACAAGTATAGTGGAGTCGTTCCACATTGCCAGCTTTATTTGTTGAATAGTCAACAGTTTGAAGTGTAAGTGTGGAAATCACCAACTGGGGAAGAGGGATGCCGATGGAGGCGCTGGAGATATGCAGACGGCCGATTGTGCTGTTCGATTTTGACGGCACGGTGGCAGATACGGGCCGGGCGGTGATGACCTCGACGCGCAAGACGCTGGCTGCGCGCGGGTTTTCTGAGGCGCAGATGGGTGACCTGCGCCGCATGATCGGGCCGCCCCTGTGGAAGAGCTTCCACGACTTTTACGGCTTTTCCCGCGAGGAGTCGCTTGTGGTGGCCGACGAGTACCGTGCCTTTTTTGATGAGCTGGGGCCGGAGGAGTACCCCGTGTTCGATGGGATTCCCGAGCTGCTGGATGGG
>JAXJLC010000001.1:0-2502 GCA_036297365.1 Collinsella sp. | reverse complement strand
CTCGGTGTACTGACGCTCCACCTCGCCCTCGGCCCACACCTGGTCGGCGATGGCGTCGACCTGGCAGGCAGAGAACTTGTCCTCGGGCGTGTGCGAGACCGGGTCGACCTTGTGCATGGTCAGCTCGTTGCACTTGCCGATCCACCACTGGTAGGTCATGTAGACCGTGCCCTTGTTGATACGGTCGGACACGTCCGCGCGGCTGTAAACCTGGCCGCGGCGGCTGTGAATCGAGACGATGTCGCCGTTCTTGATGCCGCGGGCCTTCGCGTCCGCGGGATTCATGCGAACGAAGCCGGGCTCGTCGGCAAGCAGTGCCAGCGTCTTGCAGTTGCCGGTCATCGAACGGCAGCTGTAGTGGCCGACCTCGCGGACGGTGCAAAGGATGAGCGGGTACTCATCGTCGGGAAGCTCGGAGGGCGCCTCCCAGTCGTGCGCCATCAGGTTGGCACGACCGTCCTTGGTAGTGAACTTGCCGCCCGCGAACATGTCGGGGGTGCCATGGTCGTTCACATCGGTGCTCTTGACGGGCCACTGTGCGTAGCCGCCCTCGGGAGCCATCTTCTCGTAGGTCGCGCCCACAAAGTTGGGGCACAGGCTAATGCACTCGTTCCAGATCTGCTCGGTGTTGTCGTAGTGCATGGGGTAGCCCATGCGCGTGGACAGGTCGGCAAAGATCTCCCAGTCGTGACGGCACTCGCCCTTGGGCGGAACAGCCGCGTCAAAGTGCTGGAAGCTACGGTCGGATGCGGTAAAGACACCCTCGTGCTCGCCCCAAGAGGTGGCAGGCAGGATGACGTCGGCGAGCATGGTCGTCTGCGTCATAAAGATGTCCTGGCAAATGAACAGATCCAGCTCGGAGAGCGTCTTGCGCATACCGGCCGAATCGGGCTCGGTCTGCACCGGGTCCTCGCCGTAGTTGTAGAAGCAGTGCACCTTGCCCTCGTCGACCAGGTGACCCAGGTCGGTGAGCTTGTAGCCCTCCTCGAGAGGCAGCTTCTCTTCGGGCACGCCCCAGGCCTTGGCGAACTTGGCGCGCGCGGCCGGGTCGGTGACCTTTTGATAGCCAGGGTACAGGTTGGGCAGCATGCCCATATCGCAGGAGCCCTGGACGTTGTTCTGGCCACGCACGGGCGCGAGGCCGGAGTTGGGTTTGCCGATCTGGCCGGCAACGCAGGCGATGGAGGCGATGGTGTGCACCGTCTTCAGGTTCTGCTTCTGCTGGCATACGCCCATGCCCCAGCCAATGATGGCGGAAGGCTTCGCCGTGGCGTACATCTCGGCAGCTTGGTGGATCAACGCGGGCTCGACACCCGTGATGTCCTGTACGGATTCGGGAGTGTAGTTCTTGATGGTCTCCCACCACTCGTCAAAGCCGTTCGTGTGCTCGGCGACGAATTCCTTGTCGTAGAGGCCATCGTTGACCAAGCAGTTGGCAAAGGCGTTGAGGAACGCGACGTTGCAACCGTTCTTGATCGGAAGGTAGAGATCGGCGATACGCGCGGTTTCGATATGGCGCGGGTCAGCGACGATGATCTTGCAACCCTTTTCTTTGGCTCGCACGATACGCCTTGCGACGATGGGGTGCGAATCGGCAGGGTTATAGCCGAAGAGGAAAATGCAGCCCGCATCCTCCATACCGGGGATGGAGCATGACATGCAACCTGAACCAACCGTGTCCATCAGACCGAGGACAGTAGGGCCGTGTCAAGTACGGGCGCAGTTGTCCACGCTGTGGGTGCCGATGCACGCACGCGTAAACTTCTGCATGACGTAGTTCGCCTCATTGCCGCCGCCTCGCGAAGAGCCGGTGGTCATGACAGCGTTAGGACCATATTCGTCAATTATGGCCTGCATCTTAGATGCGGTGAAATCCAGTGCCTCGTCCCAGCTTACGCGCTCAAGATCCGCGCCCTTAGTGCGGCGGATCATCGGGTGCAGTACGCGAGGAGTCAAGATCTTGGTGTCGTTGATGAAGTCGTAGCCGCTCATGCCCTTAAGGCACAGCTCGCTCTGGTTGGTGATGCCGTTGAGCGGTTCGGTACCCACGACCTGGCCGTTTTGGACCAAGAGGTTAAACTGGCAACCGGCGCCGCAGTACGGGCAAATCACTTTATGCTTCTCCATGACACCCTCCTTCCTTTCTCTGCTACCGAATACTCGGTACTTATTTGACAATCATTGGGCTTGTCGCCCCAACGCTTACGCCTCGTTTTCGATGGTGGCGCGGGCACGCTCGGCAGTCAGTTCTGCCAGGCGCTCCTCGTCTACCAGGGTGAGACCCTTGGTCGGGCACGCCTCGGCACACGCCGGACCGCCGGGACGGTCCACGCACAGGTCGCACTTGAGCACGAAGCTCTTAGTCTGCGAACCCACGCGAACGTCGCCCATCAAGACGGGGACCTGCGTGGTCGCCACGCTCACGGCACCAAAGGGGCATGCCATGACGCAGCTCTTGCAGCCGATGCAGTTGTCGTCGTTGACGCCGATGCGATGGTTCTT